>JACDEA010000472.1 GCA_013816725.1 Actinomycetota bacterium | reverse complement strand
CTGTCACTCCTGACGGTGTCGAGGCGGCGCTGCAGCAGGTCAACCGTGGCCCGGTCCACCACCGTGGCGCCCATGGCGATGCCGAGCGCAAGCGCGAGGAAGATCGCGGTGATGGAGACGAGGTGGAAGCGGAAGGAAACCATCGGTTAGTCGAAGATCGAATGCACGAAGCGGCGCAGGATGAACCAGCCGCTGTCGAGGAACACCCGGGGAAAGGCGAACACCACTATCGCGAGAAACGCGAGGAGCGCGGCGACGAGGAAGAACGTCATCTCGCGCTTGCGGATGCGGCCCTCGTACAGCCGGCTCACGCCCTTGGCGTCCACGAGGATGGGTCCGACCTTGAGACGGACGAGGAACGTCGAGGCCATCCCGGCCCGTCCCTTGTCGAGGAAGTCGACCATCGACGCGTGCGTCCCGACGGCCACGATGAGCTCAGCTCCCAGCTCGAACGCGAGGAGCATGGCCAGGTCTTCGCTGGTGCCCGGTGCCTTGATGGTGAAGTAGTCGACACCGAGTTGGTCGAGCCGCGCCGCCCCTGGCGCGTCGCCGTCGGCGTACGCATGCACTGCGAGGCGCGCGCCGGTGTGCAGGGCGGCCGTCGAGACCGAGTCGAAGTCGCCGATGATCAGGTCCGGGGTGAGGCCCATCTCGAGCAGCGCGTCGGCGCCACCGTCGACCGCCACCAGCACCGGGCGCATCTCGTGCACGTATGTGCGCAGGTGGGCGAGGTCGCTGCGATAGTCGGGACCGCGCACCACGACCAGCGCGTGCCGTCGCCGGAAGTCCACGCCAACGTCGGGGAACTGTGGCGTCTCGACAACGAAATGGCGCTCGCGGCGCATGTACTCGAGCGTGTTCTCGGCGAAGCGCTCGAGTTCCTCGCTCAGACCTCCTTTGGCCGCCTCGTACTCGGCCTCCAACGACGCCAAGCTGTGCCGACGACCCTTGCCGACGATGGCACCGTTGAACCAGACCTCGTCGCCGTCGACGCGGACCAGTTGCCCCTCGACGACGGCGTCGACGACACCGGCCCCTACACCGTCCACCAGCGGAATCCCGGCGGCGGCGAGCAGCAACGGCCCGACGTTTGGGTAGCGCCCCGAGATCGACGGCGCCGCGTTGACGACGGCGGCCGGGCGCGAACGCACGAGGTTCTCGGCCGCGATGCGATCGAGGTCCTCGTGGTCGATGACCGCCACCTCGCCGGGCAGCAGCCTCTCCAGCAACTTCTTGGTGCGGCGATCGACGCGCGCTCGGCCGACGGCGGCCGCAAGCGCCGGTTCCACGGTCATCAGCAGTCCCGCTGCTGTCGCGCTGTTGTCAGTAGTTCGGACGCGTGGTCGCGACCGGTCTCGCTGTCGGGAAGACCCGACAGCATCCGGGTCAACTCGGCGACTCGCCCGGTGTCGTCAAGGGTCTCGGCGACAGCCAGCGTGCGGTTCCCAGCCGCTTGCTTGGCGATGGCGACGTGCGCGTCGGCGAAGGCGGCCACCTGCGGCAGGTGCGTGACGACCAGCACCTGGTGCCGGGTGGCGACAGTGGCGAGCGCGCGACCGACCGCTACCGCGGCCTGACCGCCGACACCGGCGTCGACTTCGTCGAAAATCAGTGTGGGCACCGATTGGTCCTGGAGGACGAGGCGCAAGGCCAACATGCACCGGGCCAGCTCGCCTCCCGACGCCACCTTCGTCAGCGGGCGGGCCGGTTCGCCCGCGTTGGCCGACAACAGAAAAGTGACGTGGTCCCCCGGCCGATCGTCATCTACCTCGACGTCAAGGGTGGCGCCCTCCAGCGCGAGGTTGGGCAACTCGGCCGACACTGCGGTCGCCAGTGCGGGGGCCTGTGCGCGGCGGGCGTCGCCCACCGCCGCTTCAGCGGCCGCTAGCTCAGCCAGAGCCAGCGCCCGCCGGCGCTCGAGATCCGCCGCTCGCGACTCGTAACTGTCGAGCTCGGCCAGCCGGGCCCGGGCGTCGGTGGCGAACGCCATGACGTCGCTCAGCGCCTCGCCATACTTGCGCCGCAGTGCGGTAAGCACCTGGCGACGGCGCTGCACTTCGGCGAGGCGCTCCGGGTCATCCACGAGGTCGTCCTCGGCGGCGTGCAGCTCGGCGGCGAGATCGGTGACCTCGGCGGCGACGGCGCGCAGGCGATCGGTCAGCGCGGCGAACGGCGCCCGCGGCGACAGGTGGGCCGC
>JACDEA010000058.1 GCA_013816725.1 Actinomycetota bacterium | reverse complement strand
GTACGTGACGACGTCCAGGCCGTCGAGGTGGCCGACCGCCTTGGCGAAGCTGGCCGCTCGGTCCATCGTGCCGTGCACGAGCAGCACCCGGTTCGTCATCGACCGCGCTCGTCGCCCCAGATCAAAATGTGCAGGCGGGTCGTGACGTTCCACCCCCGATCGACCGCGGCCGGTGCGACCCAGGCCATCCGCTGGGCCAGCGTTGTCGCGTCGGTGCCCTCGGGCATCAGCCACACGTTGGTGAGGCCGTTGTCTTCGACGATCGACGCGATCTCGTCGAGGTCGGCGGGGTCGACGACCACGAACTTGAACACGGCTCGACCCGTCGCCGCCAGCGCCTGCAACACATCGGGCTTGTAGCGCCGGTCCCGCGGGTTGCCGGAGTTGGCCAGCTTGGGCGACACGTTCCACTGATCCACGTCGAGGAGTGGTGCGATCGTGCCGGCGGTTTCGACCTCGATCCGCCACCGTCGTTCCACCCGTACCGCGTCGACGAGCGGCTTCAGCTCGCGCTGTTGGACCAGCGGTTCGCCGCCGCTTATGACCACCATGTCCACCGCCATCGTGTCGAGCCGGGTCACGATTTCGTCGACTGACGCGTCGCGCAGTTCGACGGCGGGGTCATGATCGGTCCAGCGCCACGTGAACGGCGTGTCGCAGAACGAGCACGCCAGGTTGCAACGCCCGAGGCGGACGAACCCGCAACGGCGGCCCAGCGACGGGCCCTCACCCTGAACGGTTGGACCGAATATCTCACTGATGATCACGGGGCGATCACGGCGCGGTCCCGCCGCACTCACTGAGCCGGATCGCGAAGTCCGGCGTCGAGGAACGCCTCGGCCCGAATCCGGCAGCTGTCGCAGTCGTTGCAGGGCGCGTCACCGCCGCGGTAACAGCTGTACGTGAGGTGCACGGGCGCGCCCAGTTGGGCGGCCAGGCGGACGATGTCGGCCTTCGACTTGTCGACGAGGGGCGCCCGCAGCTCGACTGGATGACCCTCGACGCCCCGCTTCAACGCCAAGCGGGCCGTGTCGGCGAACGAGGCCAGGAACTCGGGCCGGCAGTCGGGGTAGCCCGAGTAGTCCAGGGCGTTGATCCCGATGTAGACGGCGTCGAGCTGCCGGGCCTCGGCGATGCCAACGGCGATCGACAAGAAGATCAGGTTGCGCGCCGGCACGTAGGTGACGGGGATTCCGTTGCCGCCCGCGCTGGGCACCGCGATCGACGCATCCGTCAGCGCCGAGCCGCCCCATCCGCGCAGGTCGATTGGGACGACGAGGTGCTCGGTCCCATAGTGGGCGGCCACGGCGGCGGCGTGACCCACCTCGACCTTGTGCCGTTGCCCGTAATCGAACGTGACCGCCAGTGTCCGCTCGCCATCGCTGTCGCCGCCGTTGTCGCGATGAGCCAGTGCCAGGGCCAGGCAGACGGAGGAGTCGAGCCCGCCCGAGAGGATCACCGCCGCCGGACTACTCAGCGGTTATCTCGGCGAAACACTCGGCGGTCTCCCATAGACGAAGGCGGGCAACGCGTAATCCCGCCGCCTCCAACACCTTCCACGCGTCTTGTGCGATCAGCTCGGCGGTGGGGTTGTCGAGGACGTCGTTGAGGTACCGGTGGTCGTATCGGCTGAGCAGCTCGCGCTCGACGACGCCGCGCAAGTCGGCGAAGTCGATGACGATGCCGTCGTCGTTCAGTGGGCCGGCGACGGTGACTTCGACGCGGTAGCCGTGACCGTGGAGCTCGCGGCATGCGCCGGTGTGCCACGGCAGTTGGTGCGCGGCCTCGAAAGTAAAGGTGCGCGTCACGGTCGTCCGCATGGCGTGAACGCTACCCTTCGCCCGGAGCCGATCGATGAGGGGGTTTCGCACGTGACGAAGATCTGGGTCGTCGACAACGACCCGAGCCAGCGGTACCCGATCTACACGCGAGGCAACGTCGGCGAGGTCTTCCCCGAAGCGGTGGCGCCGTTGTCGTGGACGCTGGCCGGCATTCCGCGCGCCGAACCCGGTTGGCGCGACGCTCTCGTCAGGTTCGGCGCGTTCGACCAAAGCGAGTTCGAGTCCGACAACCTCAACGCGCTCGGCGTGTTCGGCGGTTACTGCTACCTCAACGTGTCGATCTCGCGGATCCTGGCCGTGCGCACGCCCGGCCTCACGCCCGACCTCATGGACCAGACGCTGTTTGGCACGTCCGAAGCGCCGCCGTATGACCCGCGCCCGACCGACGAGAGCAGCGAGCACACCGAGCGAATCCAGGCCACGCTGCAATGGGTGCTCACGACGGAGGACCTCCCCGAACTCCTCGACGACCAGCGCACCGTCGACCAGCTGGTCGCCGCTCGCCCCGACCTGGCGTCGCTCACGAACGAGGAGTTGCTGGGCCACGCCCGCAGCCGCATGGACCCGTTCCAGCACCTGTTCGCGCAGCACCTCTTCATCACGTACGCAGCCACGGTGCCCGTAGGGATCATCCAGCAGGTGTCGGCCGAAATCGGCGACCCGACCTACCCGATGCGGCTCGTTGCCGGCATCGGGGGCGTCGACTCGGCCGCGCCGTCGTGGGCCCTGTGGGAGCTAGCCCGCCAGGTCGCCGAATCACCGTCGCTCACCGCAGCGTTCGACGCCGGCGTGGGTGGAATCTTGGAACGGCTCCGTGAGGACCTCGAGGCGGCCAAGTTCCTCCAAGGCGTCGACGAGTTCGTCGAGCAGTTCGGATCGCGGGGTCCCAACGAGTGGGAGATGTCGGCGCCCACCTGGGGCACCAGCCCTGAGCTTGCACTGGCCGCCGTCGATCGGATGCGGTTGGCCGACCTCGATGCCCGCCCGCAACACCACTGGGACGAGCGGGCGGCAGACCGTGAAGCGTTGACGGCCGAGATCGCCGCCAAGCTCGAAGGAAACCCCGAGGTACACGGACAGTTCCTGGCCGCCGTTCGCGCCGCCGGGCTGTTCCTCGCCGGCCGCGAGCGCACGAAGACCACGATTATCAAGACGACCCACGAAGCGCGGCTGGCGTTCCACGAGATCGCTCGCCGGATGGTCGAGGCTGGTCACTTCGAACACTTCAACGACTTCGCCATGGTGCGAGACGACGAGTACGACGACTTCCTCGTCAACCCCGGTGCGTACAAGGAAACGATCGGCGAACGCCGCGAATTGTTCGACCGTCTCCAGCAACTCGAGCCGCCGTTCATCGTCAACGGCGTCGTGCCGCCTCTGGACACTTGGCGCCGGCGGGGATCGACCCCGGTCGAGGTGGCCGGCCCCGGTGATTCACTGGCCGGCATCCCAGGTTGCCCCGGCGAGTACACCGGACGGGCCCGGGTGATCCTGTCGCCCGACGACCCGTTGGCCCTGGAGCCGGGCGACGTTTTGATCGCGCCGATCACCGACCCGGCATGGACGCCGCTGTTCGTACCGGCCGGCGCAGTTGTCGTCGACGTCGGCGCCCAGATCAGCCACGCGGTGATCGTGTCGCGCGAGCTGGGGATCCCGTGTGTGGTCTCGGTGACCGACGGGACCCGTCGCATCCCTGACGGCGCCACCGTGACCGTCAACGGCACCGCCGGCACCGTCACGGTGCATTAGCTAGCCGCGACGACGGCTAGTTGCTGGCGTCCCCGTAGGGCTGGCCGGCGTCCTGGTAGCAGTCGGCGTGGAAGTGCTCGACCCGGGCCCAGTTGCCGTCGATGTACACGTTGGCGATGACCTGCTTGCCCTGCGCGCGGGCCACGAATTTCACCGGCGCGCCGCACTGCACGCAGATGGCGGAGTTGCCCGGCTCGATCATGCGGGTGACGGCGCGGCTGATGCTCATGACGTGGGCCATCGGTCGTAAGTCGGCAGGCAGCGGCCGAAGCTGAGTCCGCCGGGGGCGGAGGCCGCGGGGTCATCAGACGCCATAAATAGAGCCTATGACCCGGTTCGTGGTGGGTCGATGGATCCTCGCCGGGCGTGTTGACGGATACGCGGAAGCGTGTGACGCTGCAGGCGCGCTGGGGGTTGGGTACGTCCGCCGTGTACCCGCCCCCGGCGTTTCGCGCCCCATTAGCGAACCAGCGGCTTGTACTTGATGCGGTGGGGCTGATCGGCCGCCGACCCGAGCCGCCGGTGGCGATCGCCTTCGTAGTCGCTGTAGCCGCCCTCGTACCAGAACACGTCGGAGTCGCCCTCGAACGCCAGCATGTGCGTGGCGATCCGATCGAGGAACCAGCGGTCGTGGCTGATCACGACGGCGCATCCGGCGAAGGCGAGCAGGGCGTCCTCCAGGGCGCGCAGGGTGTCGACGTCGAGGTCGTTCGTGGGCTCGTCGAGCAGCAGGAGGTTCCCGCCCGATCGCAGCACGATGGCCAGCTGAACCCGGTTGCGCTCGCCGCCCGACAGCTCGCCCAGCTTCTTCTGCTGGTCTGACCCCTTGAAGCCGAAGCTCGACACGTACGCCCGCCCGTGGATCTCGCGCCCGCCCACAACGAGGTGGTCGACGCCGCCGGTGATGGCCTCGTACACGGTCTGGTCGGCTTGCAGGCTCTCGCGCGACTGATCGCCGTAGGCCAGCTGAACGGTCTGGCCGACGCGTACGCCGCCGCCGTCGGGCGCCTCGGTCTTGTTGATGAGCCGGAACAGCGTGGTCTTGCCCGCTCCGTTCGGGCCGATGACGCCGACGATGCCGCCGGGTGGCAGCGAGAACGTGAGGTCGTCGATGAGGAGCCGATCGCCGTAGCCCTTGACGAGGTGCTCGGTTTCGACGACGACGTCGCCCAAGCGCGGCCCGGGTGGGATCACGATCTCGAGCTTGTTGCCGCCGGTCTCATTGGCCGCCGCCTCGGCCTCGGCCACCAGCGCGTCATAGGCGTTGATGCGGGCCTTGCCTTTGGCCTGGCGGGCGCGGGGGGCCATGCGGATCCATTCCAACTCGCGTTCGAGGGTGCGCTGGCGGGCCTTGTCGGCCCGCTCCTCGGTGGCCAGCCGAGCCTGCTTCTGCTCGAGCCACGAGGAATAGTTCCCCTCCCACGGAATGCCGTGACCTCGGTCGAGCTCGAGGATCCAGCCGGCGACGTTGTCGAGGAAGTAGCGGTCGTGGGTCACGGCGACGACGGTGCCCTCGTAGTCGCCCAGGAACCGCTCGAGCCAGGCGACTGACTCGGCGTCGAGGTGGTTGGTGGGCTCGTCGAGGAGCAGCAGGTCGGGCCGTTGGAGCAGCAGGCGGCACAGCGCGACCCGGCGGCGCTCGCCGCCCGAAAGCGTGGCCACGTCGGCCTCGCCCGACGGGAGCCGCAGCGCGTCCATGGCCACCTCGATGGTGCGGTCGAGGTCCCACGCGCCGGCGGCTTGGAGCCGGTCCTCCAGCTCGGCCTGTTGCACACCGAGCTTGTCGAAGTCGGCGTCGGGGTCGCCCCACTTGGCCATGAGGTCGTCGTAGGACGCCAGCAGGTCGCGCGTTCCCCGCACGCCGTCCTCGACGTTGCCGCGGACGTCCTTGGCCGGGTCCAAGACCGGCTCCTGGTGCAGCATGCCCACCGAGAACCCCGGCGACAGCCGGGCCTCGCCGGTGTAGCCGTCGTCCTCGCCGGCCATGATCTTCAGCAGCGAGGACTTGCCTGACCCGTTGGCGCCCAGCACGCCGATCTTGGCGCCGGGGTAGAAGCTCAGGTTGATCCCGCGCAGGACCTCACGGTCGGGCGGGTAGAAGCGGCGCAGGTCGCGCATGGTGAAGATGAATTGCGCGGGCATGGCGGGAAAGCTACCGAACGCCCGTCGATAGGCTTAACGCACATGACCACGTTCGGTCCCAATGACTGGCTCGTCGACGAGATGTACGAGCAGTACCGGCGCGACCCCGAGTCGGTCAGCGAAAGCTGGCGCGACTATTTCGCCGACTACCGCCCCGAGACGACGCCGACCGGCAACGGCGCCGCCGCTGCTGCTGCCGACGTGTCGGTGGCTGATGTGCCGAAAGAGCTATCGAGCACCGACAGTGCGCCGGAAACGCCCGCCGGGAAGCCGTTGCGGGGCGCGGCGGCGCGCATCGTGGCCAACATGGAAGCCAGCCTCGGGGTTCCCACCGCCACCAGCGCTCGCGTCGTGCCGGCCAAGCTGCTCGAGGTCAACCGCACGATCCTCAACAACCACCTCAGCCGTACGCGGGGCGGCAAGGTCAGCTTCACCCACCTCATCGGCTACGCCATCGTGCGGGCGCTGCGGGCGGTCCCGGCACTCAACTCCTCGTTCGTGCCAGGCGACAAGCCCAGCGTGATCCACCACGACCACGTCGGGCTCGGGCTGGCGGTCGACGTGGAGAAGTCCGACGGCTCGCGCACGCTCCTCGTGCCCTGTATCAAGAACGCCGACACGCTCGACTTCCGCCAGTTCTGGGGCGCGTACGAAGACCTCATCCGGAAGGTTCGCCAGAACAAGATCGGCGTCGACGACTTCGCCGGGGTCACCGTCACGCTCACCAACCCGGGCACCATCGGCACGGTGCACTCGGTGCCACGGCTCATGCCCGGGCAGGGCGCAATCATCGGCGCCGGCGCGCTCGACTACCCGGCGGAGTACCAGGCGGCCGACGCGCGGATGCTGGCCCAGATCGGCGTGAGCAAGGTGATGACGCTGACCTCGACGTACGACCACCGCATCATCCAGGGCGCCGAGTCGGGCCTGTTCCTCAAGCACGTGCACAACCTGCTGCTCGGCGAGGACGGCTTCTACGACGACGTGTTCCACGCCATGGGTGTGCCGTATGAGCCGGTGCGGTGGCGGCGGGACGTCAACGCGCTGGACGAGCAGAAGGCGCACCTGGCCAAGCAGGTCCACGTGCAGACGCTCATCAATATGTACCGGGTGCGCGGCCACCTCATCGCCGACCTCGACCCGCTGCGGTGGAAAGAGCCGCACATGCACGCCGAGCTGGATCCGGCGACCTACGGCCTCACGATCTGGGACCTCGATCGGGAATTCTTCACCGACGGCCTGGCCGGCCGCGAGTTCATGAAGCTGGGCGACATCCTCGGATTGCTGCGCGACGCGTACTGCCGCACCGTGGGCGTCGAGTACATGCACATCCAGGAGCCCGACCAGAAGCGCTGGATTCAGGAGCACGTCGAGGGTGTCGGTACCGAGCTGACCAAGGACGAGCAGCGCTACATCCTCACGAGGCTCAACGCGGCGGAGGCGTTCGAGCGCTTCCTGCACACCAAGTACGTGGGGCACAAGCGGTTCGGTCTCGAAGGGGCCGAGAGCGCGATCCCGCTGGTCGACACCATCCTCGACGAAGCGGCGCGCACCGGGCTGGCCGAAGCCGTCTTGGGCATGTCGCACCGCGGCCGTCTCAATGTGCTCGTCAACATCATCGGCAAGGCGTACCGCGAGCTGTTCAAGGAGTTCGAGGGCGACATCGACCCCGGCACCATCCAGGGGTCGGGCGACGTGAAGTACCACAAGGGCGCGTCCGGCAAGTACGTCGGCCAGTCCGGTTCGGAGATCCCCGTCACGCTGGCGTCGAACCCCAGCCATCTCGAAGCGGTCGACCCCGTCGTCGAGGGTATGGCCAGGGCCAAGCAGGACCTGCTGCCCGACCGGGCCGGCGAGTACCCGGTGCTGCCGTTGCTGCTGCACGGTGACGCGGCCTTCGCCGGTCAGGGTGTGGTGGCCGAGACGCTCAACCTCTCGGCCCTGCGCGGGTACGGCACCGGCGGAACCATCCACCTCGTCATCAACAACCAGGTGGGGTTCACCACGTCGCCCGAATCGGCTCGCTCGTCGGTGTACGCCACCGACGTGGCCAAGATGGTGCAGGCGCCGATCTTCCACGTCAACGGCGACGATCCCGAAGCCTGCGTACGCGTCGCCCGCCTGGCGTTCGGCTTCCGCCAGGCGTTCAAGAAGGACGTCGTCATCGACATGGTGTGCTATCGGCGGTTCGGTCACAACGAGGCCGACGAGCCGAGCTACACCCAACCGCAGATGTACGAACGCATCGAGGCCCGGCGGTCGGTACGCAAGCTCTACACCGAGACACTGATCAACCGGGGCGACATCACCCTGGAGGAAGCCGAGAGCGCGCTGGACGACTTCTCGGCCCGCTTGCAGCAGGCGCTCGACGAGACGCGCCAGTCGGCGCCGCCCAAGCCCACTGCACTGCCGCCGGGCATCCGCGTCGGCGATGTCGCGCCTCGCGTCGAAACCGGCGTCGAGCAGGAGGTGCTGGACCGCGTGGCCGCGGTGCTGCACACCCCGCCGTCGGGCTTCACGGTGCATCCCAAGCTGGCCAAGCAGCTCGAACAGCGCGCCGTCAACTACGCGCAAGGCGAGGTCGAGTGGGCCTTGGCCGAGGCGCTGGCCTTCGGCTCGCTGTTGGTGGAGGGCACCGACATCCGCCTCACGGGTCAGGACACGCGGCGGGGCACGTTCTCGCAGCGCCACGCCGTCCTCGTGTGTCACGACACCGGCGCCGAGCGCCTCCCGCTCGCGACCATCGAAGGCGCGCCAGGGCGATTCTTCATCTACGACTCGCTGCTTTCGGAGTACGCGGCGCTCGGGTTCGAGTACGGCTACTCGGTCGAGCACAAGGACGCGCTGGTCGCGTGGGAAGCGCAGTTCGGCGACTTCGCCAACGGCGCGCAGATCATCATCGACCAGTTCATCGCGGCCGCCGACGACAAGTGGAACCAGACGTCGGGGTTGGTGATGCTGCTGCCGCACGGCTACGAGGGTCAAGGCCCGGAGCACAGCTCGGCCCGCATGGAGCGGTTCCTACAACTGGCGGCCGAAGGCAACCTCCAGATCGTCGACTGCACGACTGCGGCTCAGTACTTCCACGTATTGCGCCGGCAGATGCACCGCGACCTACGTGCGCCGCTCATCGTGTTCACGCCCAAGTCGCTGTTGCGGGCCAAGCCGGCGCGCAGCCGCGTCGACGATCTCGTCAACGGCTCGTTTCAAGAGGTGCTCGACGATTCCAATGTGGCGGACCTTTCCGGGGTGCGCCGCGTCGTCCTGGCCACCGGCAAGGTCGCCTACGACGCCATAGCCGCGCGTGACAAGAACGACAGCCCCGTCGCCGTGGTCCGGGTCGAGCAGCTGTACCCGTGGCCCGAGGAGCAGATCGCCAACGCCGTCGCCCGCTACGAGCAGGCGACCGAGGTGGTGTGGCTTCAGGAGGAGCCCGAGAACATGGGCGCTTGGCACTTCGTGCGGTCGCGGCTCGAAACGCTGCTGGGTAGCGACTACGAGTTGCGTTCGGTGAGCCGGGTGGAATCGGGCAGCCCGGCGTCGGGCAGCGCGGCGATGCACGCGCTCGAACAGGCCGACCTGGTAGAACGCGCCGTCACGACGTGACCGACGTACGCGCCTACGACCCGTTCGCTCCCGACGTCATCGCCGACCCGTACCCCGCCTACGCGTGGCTGCGGTCCGAGGCGCCGGTGCATTACGTCGCGCAGCACGACGTGTGGGTCGTCAGCGGGTACGACGACGTGCAACGAGTGCCGAGCACCCCGACCTCGTTCGCGACCTGGCGTTCCCGTTGCCTGTCATCGTCA
>JACDEA010000057.1 GCA_013816725.1 Actinomycetota bacterium | reverse complement strand
GCCAGGCCCGACGTCTGGCAACGCCGGTCGCCGAGTTGGCGCGCCAGGCCGAGGAACTCGGTCGAGGTGAGATCGGTGCGCAGCCTGCCCCGTCTGGCATCGGTGAAATCGACGCGGTGAGCGCAGCGCTGTCCGCCAGCGGCGAGCGGCTGGCCGGGATCCTGGCCCGGGAGCGGGCCTTCAGCGCAGATGTCGCCCACCAGCTCCGTACTCCGCTCACGGGGCTGCGCCTGCAACTCGAGCGGGCAGAACGCGAACGCGACGCTGCGATCATCCCGGGTTCCCTGGCTGAAGTCGCCCGGCTAGAGGCGACCGTCGAACACCTGCTCGCGCTCGCACGTGATGCTCAAGCGCCGGCCGCCACGCTCGACGCCGGCGACTTGTTGGACAGCTTGATCGGTCGGTGGCGTGAACGCTTCAGATCCGTCGGTCGGGACCTCGTCGTGGAACGCGCCAACCCAAACATCGTCGCGCTAGGAGCCAACGTGTCGATCTCGCAGGTGCTCGACGTGCTGGTCGACAACGGGCTGCGCCACGGCGCTGGCGCCGTGACGGTCGTGGCGCGGCAAGCGGCTGGTGGGCTGGTGATCGAGGTGAGGGACGAGGGTGTGGGTGTCAGCCCGGACGTCGATCCCTTCGCCCGCCGTGGCGACGGTGGGGGTATCGGGCTGGGGTTGGCCCGGAGCATCACCGAGGCCGAAGGCGGCCGCCTGCTGATGGCAATGGGCCAGCCTGCGTGCTTCCACGTGGTCCTGCCGGCGGACTGACCGAACCGAGGCGCGCGTCATCGCCTCTCAAGCCGATGGCGGTGCGCTAGCTGCCGGAGTCTGTACTTGATTCGCGGTCGGTCTTGGTCTTGATCACGTTGAAGTCCTTGTCGAGATTGACGTCGACCTGCGTCCCGTCGTTCTTGGTGATCTCGACCTGGTAGTAGCCCTCCTCGTCTCCGACTTCGGTGGCCGTGACACGTCCGTCCCCGACGCGGTCGAGGGATACCCGTGCTGCATGGTCGCGAGCGGGCCCGGTGATCCCGGTGTCGTTGTCGCCGCTCGCCGCGGTAACGGCCCCTGCGGTGCCTCCGACGGCGACGAGGGCTAGTGCTCCAGTAACGATGAGCTTCGTGCGTGTCTTCATGGTGCGCACGATCGCAGATGTGACCTGACGCCAGCCTGAATATCAGGCCCGTCGCTGGAAGTGGACTTCGAAGCGAGCCCCGGCCGAAGCGCCGTCAATTGCGCGAACCGTCCCTCCGTGACGCTCGACGATGTCGCGGGCGATGGCGAGGCCAAGGCCGGCGCCGCCCGTTCCCGCGGCCCGGGCATCGTCGACGCGGGTAAAGCGCTCGAAGATGCGCTCACGTTCGTCAGTGGGCACACCGGGACCGTCGTCGTCGATCCACAACCTCACGCCGTCGTCGTCGGCACGCAGGCTCAGTCCGATTCTTCCGTGGGCGTAACGCGTGGCATTGGCAACGAGGTTGCGGACCACCCGGCGGAGTTGCTCGGGGTCGCCGAATACACAGGCGGGGGCCACGGCGTGGGTGTCGATGACGAGGCCCTCCGCCGCCGCGAGTTGGGCTTCACCGACCACGATCTCGGCGAGGTCAACCCGCTCGCGTTGCGGGGCAACGCCGGCGTCGGAGCGCGCCAGCAACAGCAGGTCTTCGACGAGTTGCTGGAGCCCACTGAGTTCCTCGAGCACGCTGGATGCCGTGGCGCCCGCGTCGGCACCTTCAGGATGGGCCAGGTCGACTTCGATCTCTGCTCGCATACGCGTAAGGGGTGTGCGAAGTTCGTGGGACGCGTCCGCGACGAATCGTTGCTGACGCTGGCGCGCGTCGTCGATGCGGCTGAGCATCGCGTTCATCGTCTTGGCCAAGCGAGCGATCTCGTCATCGCCCGCTGGCTCCGGAACCCGCTTGTCGGTGTCAGTGCCACCCATTTCTGCCACCTGCGCACGGATCCGCTCGACCGGGTGAAGCGTGCGCCCGACGAGCCACCAGACGAGCGCGGCAAGGATCGCCGCCATCAATGGAACGGCCGCCGTCATTGATCGCGTGAGAAAACGGACGTTGTCGCGCACGTCGTCGAGCGGCGCGCCGACGTAGAGAGTGACGACGCCGCGCCCGCCGGAGATGAACCGGCGGGCGAGGAGGCGGTCCGGTATGCCGTTGGGCATGAGAGCGTCGACTTGGCCGATGCGCGCACCCGTGACCGGTGCGACCCATCGGCTGATGCGGCTGCGGCCCACCAGATTTGCCGTCGCCGCTAGCACCTCACCGTTCGGCGCGACGAACTGGCCCACGATGTCTTCGTCGCCCCGTGGATGGAGGATTCGTGCCTGTGTACCCGTGTACCCGTCCGCAATCAGACCGTCGGACATGCGAACGAGCGACTCATCGAGACTCGACGTGAGTGTTTGGCGTTGCAGATGCACCAGTACCGCGCCGCTCACGACGAGAACGATGATGACGGCCAGCGTCGCCGCGGCGGTCACGCGGGCCCGAACGGTCACGGGACCATGCGGTAACCGACACCACGGACCGTCTCTATGACGGAGGATCCGTCGCCGTCGTCGAGCTTGCGGCGCAGACGACCGATGTAAACCTCGACAATGTTGGGGTCTCCGACGAAGTCGAAGTCCCACACGCCGGCGAGAATTTCCCGTTTGGCAATGACCTCGCCGGCGCGGCGGATGAGGTACTCCAGCACGTCGAACTCACGGGCGGTGAGCTGCACGTCGCTGTCGCCTCGGCGTGCCTGCCGACGGGCCGGCTCGATGGCGACGTCGCCGGCTGTCACCGGCGCAGGCGAGCCACCACCGGTGCGACGCAACAGCGCGCGGACGCGCGACACGAGTACGGGGAAGGAGAACGGCTTGGTCAAGTAGTCGTCCGCGCCGGTGTCGAGCGCTTCGGCCTCGTCGAGTTTGCCGTCCTTGGCGGTGAGCATGAGGATCGGCGTCCAGTCGCCGGCGGCGCGGATGTCCCGGCACACCTGAAACCCATTGCGTTTGGGCAGCATGATGTCGAGCACTATGAGGTCATAGCTGCCTTCGGTCGCCAGCCAAAAGCCGTTGTCGCCGTCGAAGGCGACCTCCACGGCGAAACCCTCCGCTTCGAGGCCGCGCTTTACAGCAGTCGCGATCTTCACGTCGTCTTCCACCACGAGCAGCTTCAAGCAGCGAAGTCTGACAGCGCAATCCTGAACAAGCGCTGAACGGGTGGCTGGCGCGTTCAGCCGGCGTTCAGCGTCGGGGGCGCAGTCTGGCGTGATGAAGCGGAGCGTCCTGGTAGCGGCCACCTTCCTCGCACTCGGCGTCGCCGGCGCGTGCAGAGGCCCGTCGAAGTCGTCCTCGGGTACGTCGTCGACCGCACCGTCATCGACCACGTCTACCGCGGCTGCGGACCACTCGAACGCGCCCGAAGTCAGCCCCGCCGGCGACATTCCGGACAACCAGGTCTTCGTCGAGTACTCGCCGCCGACGGGCGGCTACAGCGTCAAGGTGCCCGAAGGCTGGGCCCGCATGGAATCCGGCCGCGCTGTCACCTTCACCGACAAGCTCAACAGCATCCGCATGGAGACCAAATCCGCCGCTGCCGCGCCGACTGTCTCCTCAGCGCGACAAGACGAAGTACCGGCTATCGAAGGGGCGAGCAAGAACTACCGAGCGGGCAAGGTCACCCAGGTGACACGTAAGTCCGGGCCGGCAATCCTCATCACCTACCGGGCCGATAGCGAACCCGACGCCGTCACCGGCAAGGTCGTACACGACGACGTTGAGCGCTACGAGTTCTGGCGCTCCGGCAACGAAATCATTCTCACACTGTCGGGCCCCGTCGGTGCCGACAACGTTGACCCTTGGCGCGTCGTGACCGACTCCCTGACCTGGAAATGACGCCCGCCGTCGAGGCAATCGACCTTTTCCGGTTCTTCCACGCCGGCGATGAGGAAACCATCGCCTTGCGAGGTATATCCCTGTCGGTCGATGCGGGTGAGATGGTGGCGGTCACCGGTCCGTCGGGGTCAGGAAAATCGACGCTGCTGGCGTGCCTCGCCGGCCTCGACGAGCCGGACGGCGGGATGGTGCGGGTGGCGGGCCACCCCCTGAGCCGTCGGCCCGAAGCTCAGCGGTCGCGCCTCCGCGCGCAACACATCGGCATGTTGTTCCAGTCAGGCAATCTGCTCGAACACCTCACCGTCGAGCAGAACGTTGCACTCGCGCAACGCCTCAGTCGACGAGTAGACAACGCGCGCCGTGCCTCGGTGTTGGAGGATCTCGGCCTGGCGGCGCGGGCGGGCGCGTACCCGTCGCAGCTATCCGGGGGTGAGGCGGCTCGCGCCGGCCTCGCGGTCGCGATCGCCAATGAGCCGAGCGTCTTGCTGGCCGACGAGCCGACGGGTGAGGTCGACGCCGCGGCTGAAGCGAACGTGCTGGCGCTCCTGCGCCGGAGCGCACAAGCCGGCGGCGCGGTCGTGGTGGTCACCCACAGCGGCACCGTCGCCGCCGCCGCTGACCGGGTGATCATGCTGATCGACGGCGAGGTCACACACTGAGCCCGCGCCGCGTTCTTGCGTGCTGCGAGCACGCGACCCGGGTATTCGGCGACGGCGATACCTCGGTGGTCGCGGTCCGCGACGTCACGTGCGACGTCCTTGCAGACGATCGAATCGCCATCACCGGACCATCGGGCTCGGGCAAGTCGACCTTGTTGCACCTGCTAGGCGGGCTTGACGTGCCCACCACGGGTTCAGTGAGGTGGCCGGGCATCGGCGACGCGACGGACCTGCGGCCCGGGCCCGTCGGCGTCGTGTTCCAAGGACCCAGCCTGCTCCCACCCCTCGACGTCGCCGAGAACGTCGCTCTCCCCTTGCTGCTCGCCGGCGCCGCCGCCGCCGAGGCGCGTTCCACGGCCACCGCCGCGCTGTCGCGCCTCGGGTTGTTGTCGCTCGCCACCAAACTGCCGGAGGAGTTATCCGGCGGGCAGTCGCAGCGCGTGGCGGTGGCGCGGGTACTGGCGGGACGACCGCGTCTGGTCCTCGCAGATGAGCCGACCGGGCAACTCGATCACGTCGCCGGCGCGGTCGTCATCGACGCGTTGCTCGAAGCGGTCGATCACCTCGGCGCCGCGCTCGTCGTCACGACCCACGACCATCAGATCGCGGCGAGGCTGGCAACCCGTTGGGCGATGACCGACGGCTCACTATCCCAAAGACCGGCTCCATGCTCGTCCTGACCTGGCTGCGCGGCATGCTCCTTCGACGCCGCGGACGCATCGCCGCCGCCGCCGCTGGTGTCGCCATCGCCGTCGCGCTGATCGCGTCGATCGGCGCGTTCCTCTCGGCGTCGAAGGCGACGATGACGGCTCGAGCCGCGGGCGACGTCGCCGTCGACTGGCAGGTCCAAGTAGCACCCGACGCCGATGCCGCCGCCGTGTTGGCGACCGTCAAATCCGCGCCCGGCGTCGTCGACGCGATGTCGGTGGGCTTCGCCACGACGCAGAGCTTCGAAGCAACCACCAACGGGTCGACGCAGACGACCGGGTCGGGCGTCGTGCTCGGCCTGCCGCCGTCATACCGCGCAATTTTCGGTGGCGAGGTACGTCAGCTCACGGGCGGAGCCAGCGGCGTACTACTCGCGCAACAGACTGCCGCCAACCTCCACGCCGCCCCCGGCGACGAGATCGCCGTCGGACGCGCCGGACTGCCCCCAGCGACCGTGCGCGTCGCCGGCATCGTCGATCTTCCGCTGGCTGACTCGCTGTTCCAAACCGTCGGCGCGCCGGCGGGAGCGCAGCCCCAGGCGCCGCCTGACAACGTCGTGATGCTCCCCCTCGACCACTGGCACACTCTGTTCGACCCTCTTGCGTCGATGCGACCGGATCTGGTGCGCACACAAATCCACGCCCGTCTGAGTCACGCCCTCTCGAAGGATCCCGCCGCTGCGTTCAGCACAGTCACGGGTCGGGCGCGCAACCTCGAAGTGAAGCTCTCCGGTGCCGGCCTGGTCGGCAACAACTTGGCTGCGACTCTCGACGCGGCTCGCTCCGATGCTCTTTACGCGCAGATCCTGTTCCTCTTCCTCGGTCTTCCCGGCGCGGTCGTCGCAGGCATGCTCACGTCGGCGGTGGCGAGTGTCGGCGTTGCGCGGCGCCGACGCGAACAGGCGCTGCTGCGCGCCCGCGGCGCGACCCGTCGCCAACTCGTCCACCTCGGCCTCGTCGAGGCGACCGCCGTCGCTGTGCTTGGGGGGGCCGTCGGCCTGCTCGCTGCACTCGCTGTCGGACGCGTCGGGTTCGGCACTGGGGGTTTCGGCGCGACGACCAAAGCCGCTGTGATCTGGGCGGCAGGTTCCGTCGCCGCCGGCTTCGTCATCGCCGGCGCCACGGTGGCCGTCCCCGCTTGGCGCGACGCTCGTCGAATATCGGTAGCGGAGACGCTGCGGGTAATCGGTCGTACCGGAGCCCCGTGGTGGCTACGCGGTGGCCTCGACGTCGTTCTCCTCGCCGTCGGGGGCTTCGTATTTTTCCTCACCACCCGAGGCGGCTACACACTCGTACTTGCACCCGAAGGGGTGCCCACAATCTCAGTCAACTATTGGGCCTTCGCCGGTCCGGCCTGCCTCTGGATGGGCGCGGGCCTCGCCGCGTGGCGCGCCGCCGATGTCGTGCTGAGGCGCTGCCGCGCCGCAATCACCGGCGCGGTGCGACCCCTTGCCGGCGGCTTGGCCGAAACGGTGGCGGCGGCTATGGCGCGGCAACGTCGGCTCCTGGCTCGCGCCGTCGTGTTGGTCGCCCTCAGCGCGTCGTTTGCCGCCTCGACCGCGGTGTTCAACGCGACCTACCGGCAACAGGCCGACGCTGACGCGCGGCTTACCAACGGTGCTGCCGTCACGGTCACCGAGCCGCCGGGCGCTGACGCCGGTGCGGGCGAGGCGGCGCGGCTGGCCCGCGTCCCCGGGGTGCGATCGGTCGAGCCGGTCCAGCACCGCTTCGCCTATGTGGGGGCTGACCTTCAAGACCTCTATGGCGTGCGACCCGACACCATCGTCGCGGCGACGAAGCTGCAGGATGCGTACTTCCAGGGCGGCACGGCCCGCCAGCTGATGGCGAAACTTGCGGCGGCCCCCGACTCCATCCTCGTCAGCGCCGAAACCGTTCACGACTTCCAATTGCATCTCGGCGACACACTGCGCTTGCGCGTGCAAGACCAACGCACACAACGACTCGTCACCGTCACCTTCCGCTACGCAGGCGTCGCCAAGGAATTTCCCACCGCGCCGCGTGACAGCTTCCTTGTCGCCAATGGCAGTTACGTCGCCAAGATGACCGGCAGCGATGCTGTCGGCGCCTACCTCATCGAGAGCGGACACACGCGGCCCCGGGTGGTCGCGGCACGGGTGCGCGCTGTCGTTGGCACAACCGGCCGCATCACCGACCTCACGACGAGTCGCAAGGTAGTTGGTTCGAGTCTCACGGCCGTCGACCTCGCGGGGTTGACCCGCGTCGAGCTCGGGTTCGCACTCGTGCTGGTCGCAGCAGCGACCGGTCTCGTACTTGCGCTCGGAGTGCTCGAACGTCGCCGCATGTTCGCTATCGCCGCCGCGCTCGGCGCGCGGGCTCGCCAAGTCGGGTCGTTCATCTGGGCCGAAGCGCTTTTCGTCACCGCTGGCGGTTTGGTCGCCGCCGCCGGCGCCGGATGGATGATGTCGCACGTACTCGTCAAAGTGCTGAACGGAGTGTTCGACCCACCCCCCGCGGCACTCGCGGTTCCGTGGTCGTACCTCGTCGCCGTCGGCGCTGCCGCAGGCCTCGCCTGCGCGGTCGCCGCCGCCGGCGCGGTCCGGGTCGCGTCCCGCTCGACCGTGGAGATGATCCGCGATCTTTAGGTGGGTCACCAGCGCGGCTCGGGCGCTCCTAGTCGAAACGGGCGACCGGCGAGCGGCGCAAGGTCCGCAGCAGCGACACACCGAAGCCACCAGCGACGACGGCGGACACCACAGCCGCACTCAGCCACTGGCCGAGCCCGGCGGTTGAGCGCCACCCGATGCTCTGCATCGCCTGCGATGCCAAGGTGAGTGCCCCCGTGCCGAAGACCGCTGCCCCGATGCCCGGCACGAGCGCGGGCGGAAGCGCGCCGGTCGCGGGCGTCGCCCTCCAACGGCGCCGCAGGAACGCCCACGCGCCGAAGCCCGCCAATCCGAACACGCCGCTGGCGACACGGAAGGTCTCCACCTCGTTGGTGTGATGGCGAGCGGCGGCCGAACGGCACGACGGCTCGTGAGGTGCGAGGCGGCGGTACTCGTCGCAACGCGCTGAGGTGTAGGTAATCGACGGCAGGTCCCCGGCGACGAACCTTGGTCCGAAGGCTGCGTCCATGCCGCCGCTGATGACCCCGCTCGCCCCGATGGACGTGAACCCGATCGCACAAAGCAAACAGGCGGCGACGAGGAGCTGGCGGAGGAGCACCGAGACCGGCGTGCCACTCAGACGGTTCGACGCGGCAGCCACGACGTGGGCCTGGCCGAACCGGCGGACTGCCTCGTCGGGTTCCACGCCGGCGGCGACGGCATCCCGAAGATGGGACTCAGCCTCGGTGAGTACGCGACGAATCGTGCGCGGCGAGCCCCGAAGCTCGACCAGCAGTTCGTCGAGGTAGCGCTCGATCACGTCCTCATCGGTCACGCCAGCACCGCATCGACGCCGCTCCTGAACATCGCCCACTCCTTCTTCTTGGCCGCCAACGCTGCTCGACCGGTTCCCGTCAGCGCGTAGAGCCGTCGCTTCCGGCCGTCCACGATCGACCAGTCGCTCCGAACGAACCCGTTGCGCTCGAGCTTGTGCAGCGCCGGATACACCGTGCCTTCCGGGAGGTCGAACTCGCCGCCGGAGGCGTCTCGCAGGCCAGCGATGACGGCGTAGCCGTGCAGCGGTCCGCCGCGGCGGAGCACGCCCAACAGCAGGAGGTCGAGATGCCCGTGCGCCATACCTAGATTATCTAGGTATGGCGCCGCTTCGTCAAGTTTCGGGCGAGTGGTAAGCGAAGTTGAGGCGCTGGTAGGTGCTGCCTACCTTGGGCCCGTGGCAGATGACTTGTCGGCTGCGGCGCACCGGTGGCAGACCGAAGGCTGGGCCCTCGTCGACGGGCTGATCGAACCGGCCGAGATCGATGCCGTGGCCGGCGAGCTGGAGCGCCTGTTCGCCGCCGACACCTTCGCCGACTACAACCGGTCGAGCGGCTTCGGTGACGGCTCACCGGAGGGCGCCCAGTTCCGCTCGACGCAGTTCGACGGCATGCGCGGCTTCCCGCAGCCAGGGTGCCCGGCTTTGAACGACCTCTTCGTGCACCCGCGTCTGGTGGAGTTCGCCCGCCTCGCACTCAACGACGACGACCTGCGGATCTATCAGGCCGCGGTGTGGGGCAAGTGGGCCGGGGCGGTGAACTACGAGCAACCCTTGCACCAGGATGGCAACCACTCGCTCCTGCCTCCTCGCATGGAGCCAGGGTTCTGGCACCTCGAGTCGTTCCTGTATCTGTCCGACGTCGACGACGACTGCGCCCCCCCGCGGCTCGTGCCGACGAGCCGCTCTGGTG
>JACDEA010000056.1 GCA_013816725.1 Actinomycetota bacterium | reverse complement strand
ATCGTGCACGTCGCGGATGTCGTCGAGGTCCTCCAGCCGTGCGAACCCGGGACAGACCGGCGCGATGACCTCGAACCCCCGCTCGGCCAGGCCCATCACGACCGGGTCCTGCTCGCTGACGCCGCCGGCATTGTGCAGCCAGACAAGGGGGTCGCCGGTGCCGACGCGGATCACGTCGGGAACCATCGGTCCTCCCACTCACCGAAGTGGTCGCGCAGTTTGGGCAGGACGTCGGCGGCGAAGCGTTCGGAGTTCCCCATCGTTGTCTCGCGGCCCATGGATCCGAACTGGAGCAGCACCATGAGGTGGCCGATGTTGAGCCGGTCGGCGATCTCGATGAGGCGCTCGGTCACCGTCGACGGGCTGCCGGCCACGACGTAACCGCGGTCGACGATGTCCTTCCACGAGAGGTGCGGGTCGAAGGCCTGGGCCGCGGCCTGCACCTGTCCGATGATCCCGCGCTTCATCGTCTCCAGACTGGTGTAACCGGGTGGGTTGGCGAAGCCGGGAAACAGGTGGAGGCAGCGGTTGTAGAAGTACAACGCGTGCTCGGCGTAGAGCTCCTCGGCCTGCGCGTCGGAGTCGGCCACGCCGACGAACTGCAAGAAGCCGGCCTTGTACGGGTTGCGGTCGGCGCCCAGGCGTTCGGCCGTCTCCCAGAAGCCGTCCATGACCCGCTTGCCCGACTCGTAGCCGAAGTACGACAGGTAGGCGTAGAGGAAGTCGTTCTCGAGGCACCACTCCCACGTCTCGACGCTGCCGCCGCCGGGGATCCACACCGGCGGGTACGGCTTCTGTACCGGACGGGGCCACGGGTTCACGTACCGCAGCTGCGTGTACTTGCCGTTGAAAGCGAACGCTTCTTCGGCCTGCCACGCCCGCAGGATCAGCTCGACGCCTTCGCGGTACTTCTCGCGCAGTGTGGCCGGCGGTTCGCCGTAGCAGTAGGTGGTGTCCATCGGTGTACCGACGGGGAAGCCGGCCACCAGGCGGCCGCCCGACAACACGTCGAGCATGGCGAACTCCTCGGCGACGCGTGTCGGCGGGTTGTAGAGCGCGACCGAGTTGCCCATCACGACGATCTTGGTGTTCTCGGTTTCGCGGGCGAGGATCGACGCCATCAGGTTGGGCGACGGCATCAGCCCGTACGCGTTCTGATGATGCTCGTTGACGCACACGCCGTCGAAGCCGAGCGACGCCGCGTGCACGAGTTCGTCGAGGTACTCGTGGTACACCGCGGTGCCCCGCACCGGGTCATAGAGCGAGGGCGGCGGGTCGACCCACACCGACCGATGCTTCTCGCGGAAGTCCTTTGGAAGGTGGGGCCAGGGCATGAGGTGGAACCACTCGACCTTCACGATGTCGACGCTAACCATTCCTCGCGGCCGTTGGCCCCGAACATCCGCAGCACCACGGCCCGCGTCGGCATGGTCGCCAGGTAACAGAGCCCCGGGTCGTCGGGACCCTTCCAGAACATGCCCAGGTCGTAGTCGAACACCCCCTCCCACAGCCGCCGATGCAGCGCGGGGTCGTCGACGACGACGGTGGTTCCGTGAACGATGAGGCTGTCGAAACCGGTGGTGTCGCCCACCTGCCAGTGGAACGACGTGCGCGGCTCGTGGCGGAGGTTGCGGACCTTCACCGAGCCCGGCGACGTCGCGGTGTAGAGCATGTCTTCGTGCCAGCTCGGGTGAACGGCCACGACGTGGGGCGCGCCGTCCGGGGTGACGGTGGCGATGTGCGCCCACATGCCCAATCGAGCTGATTCCTGCTTCACGGTTTCCAAGTCCATCCCGGTAGATTCGCGCATGGTTCTTTTCTGGGGCGTCGTCTTGGTGGCGATGGTGTTCGCGGTGGCCGCCGTGGTGGTCGGCCGCGAGGCTCGCCGGCTCGACGCGGTGCCCCCGAACCCGGTCTTCGACATCGACGACGCCGTCGCCTGGGTGGCCGATCGCCTGCCCTATGAGGTGAGCGCGATCCTCAGCCATGGCGAGGTCCGTCAGATCATCGATCTGAACCTCGAGTACTTCCGCACCCGGGGCGTGAGCGGCAACGGCCACACGACCGAGGTCGAGGGCCCGGTGGTCGTGGGTGGCGCCGAGACGGTCGACTACGTGTTGCGCCGGGCCGGCGCCGTCGGAGCCGAGTTCACCGCCGGCCAGGTGCACGCCGTGCTCGAAGCGCAGATGGGCTACCTCGAGGCCATCGGCGCCGCCGGGCCCGAGGCGGCCGAGGACCCCTGAAATGCCGTCCCCACAACCCTCTCGGTTGTGCGAATATGTCGGCACCAGAGAAAGGAGGTGGTCCAGCTGATACATGACTGTTGTGGGACCCTGGAGGTGGCTGGCCGTTAGCGGCCCGTTGGACCACCTGGCGAGTTCCAGCCAGACACCGCTCGATGTGCCGGCGGGGGTTGGTCCCACCCGGAGCATTCTGGCAATCGAGTGCCTTTTTCCAACGTTGTGTGCGAAGGGGCGTCCCTCGGGGCGCCCCTTCGTTACGTCCTAAGCTCGGCGCCATGGCGCGGCCCACGCGATTCGAACAGCACCGCTGGCTAGGCGACAAGCGCAGCATGGTCGTGCACGATCTCGACAACGTCGGCGACCCGTGCGCGGTCGACGATCTTCTCGCCTCTGAGCGGTTCTTGGCCTTCGGCCCCGACACCCTGCCCGAGGCGCGTAATCGCTGCTTTGCCCCGTGCCGCCACTGCGTTCAGCAAACCGACACGTAGTACGAAGTCGCGACAGCTACGGTGACGCCGTGGAGTTGAAACTCGACTCCGACGGAGTTTCGCTGCGGGCGTTCGTTGCCAACCCGCCCACGGCGGCACCCGCTCGTGGTCTCGTGTTGTGCCACGCATCGGTGGCGACACCGCGCGGCACCACGTCGGCGGTCGACACGTCCTACGCGGAGTTGGCCAGCGGGCTGGCGCTGGCCAGCGGCTGGAGCGTGCTGACGTTCGACTTCCGACCGCCGCGCAAGACCGGGGCCGAGCCGCTTTTGGCCGATTGGCTCACCGATCTGCGCACTGTCGTCGATCACCTCATCAAGATCGAGGGCATCACCGGCGTGTGGCTGGCCGGCTTCAGCGTCGGCGGTGCTCTGGCGTTGTGCGTCGCCGGTGAGGACGAGCGCGTCCGCGGCGTCGCCGCGCTGGGCGCGCCGGCCGAGTTCGACGATTGGGTGGAGGATCCCGGCGACGTGCGGCCGCTCCAGTCGATCAGCAAGATCCCGCCCCGCCCGGTGTTGCTCGTGCACGGTGAGGCCGACGACATCGTGCCGCGTTCCGACGCCCGCGCACTGGCCGACGCCGCCGGTGGCGAGGTCGAGTTGCGTCTGCTGGCCGGCGCCGGTCACGGCCTGCGTCACGACCCGCGGGCCACGGCTGTGCTCGAAGGGTGGCTCGACCGTCAGGATCCGTGAGGGTCGACCGCGTCGATCGCGTCGCGTAGGCGGCGCGCTGCGGCCCGCGGGTCGCCCGCTTCGGTCAGGTAGCGCACCACGACGAACCGGCGCGCTCCGGCGGAGGCCAGGGCCGGGATCGCTTCGGGGGTGACGCCCCCGGTGACGAAGAAGGGCTTGGTGCTGGTGCGCGCCGCGTACGTGATGTAGTCGACGCCGGTCGGCGCGCGGTCCGGATGAGTCGCGGTGTGCACGACCGGGCCGGTCGCCACGTAATCCACCGGTTCCCGCCCGCTGGCGTCCAACTCGCGGGACGCGTGCGTCGAATAGCCGACGATCTTGCCGTGGCCGAGGATGCGGCGGGCCAGCGCCGGGCGCGCGTCGTCCTGGCCGACGTGCACGCCGTCGGCGTCGGCATCGAGGGCAAGGTCGGGTCGGTCGTTGAGGATGAACGGCACGCCGCGGTCGCGGCACACGCCCCTGACGACGGCGGCCCGCTCGAGGAGGGCGCGGGCTTCGAGGTGCTTCTCCCGCAGCTGCACGATGTCGACGCCGCCGTCGATGCAGGCGGCGACGAAGTCGGCCAGGTCGGGCCGATCGGGTGTGCAGAGATACAAGCGTCGTTGGCCGATGGCGAGGTCGTCGACGCGGGTGTTCAAGCCTCGACGGCTTGCGCGGCGGCCTTGGCTGCCCGCTTCTTCTCCTGCTTGTAGCTGCGGACCTTCTCGAGGCTGGCCCGGTCGACGATGTCGGCCACCGACATGTAGGAGCCGTCCTGACCGTAGGCGCCCGCCGCCTCTCGCCAGCCGGGGGGCTGCGCGCCGAGCTGCTTGCCGACCAGCGCGACGAATATGCGCGCCTTCATGTCACCAAATCCGGGGAGCGCCTTGACCCGCTTGTAGAGGTCGGCGCCGTCGGTGGCCCTTTTCCACACCGCAGCGGCGTCGCCGTCGTACTCGTCGACGATTGTCTGGGTCAGCTCATGGACGCGTCGAGCCATCGCGGCGGGGTAGCGGTGAATGGGCGGCTTTTCCAGCGCGACCTGCACCAGCACTTCGGGGTCCATCGCCGCGATCTTGCCGGCGTCGAGATGACCGAGCCGTTGCTTCAGCGTGAGCGGGCCGACGAACGCCCACTCCAGCGCGACCTGCTGGTCGAGCACCATCCCAATCAACAGCGCGAGCGGGTCCTCCGAAAGCAGCGCGTCGGCGTCGTCGTTCTGCGAGAGGTGGAGGGTCGCCATCACGCCAGCCTACCGACGCGATGACCTATATCGAAGGGGTGGGTACGCACCCATTCGATATAGGTCATCCGTGCGGACGGTCAGGCCCAGCGCGGGTCGGTGGCGTCGGCGTCGATCTCGTAGCGGGCGACGGCGTCGGCTACTTCGTCGGACTTCCCCAACGACTGGAGGACGGCGAGGACGACGTGGGCGGCGTCGACCTCGAAGTGGCGGCGCAGCGCCTCGCGTGTGTCGGACCGGCCGTAGCCGTCGGTGCCCAGCGGCGTGAGTCCGCCGGGGACCCACCGGGCGATCTGGTCGGGGACCATCTTCATGTAGTCGGTGACGGCCACGACCGGCCCCTCGACCTGGGCGAGCTGTTCGCTCACGAACGGCGTCTTGGCCGGTTGCGACGGGTGCAGCCGGTTCCAGCGCTCGGCCGCCAGCGCGTCCTCGCGGAGCGCCTTGTACGACGTGACGCTCCATAGTTCGGCGGCGACGTCGTGATGTTCGGCGAGGAGGTCGCGGGCTTCAGCGGCGGCGCGCCAGGCCGGCCCCGAGAACAGCAGCGTGGCGCGACGCGACGGCCCGTCGGGCGCGTCGGCGAACTTGTAGAGCCCGCGCACGATTTCGGACTCGATGTTCTCGCGCATCGCGGGCATCTCGTAGTTCTCGTTGTAGAGCGTTATGTAATAGAAGCGGTCCTCGGGCAGTTCTCCGTACATGCGGCGGATGCCGTCGGCGACGATGGTGGCCACTTCGTAGGCAAAGGCCGGGTCGTAGGCGGCCAGGTTGGGCACGGCGGTGGCCAGCACGTGGCTGTGGCCGTCCTCGTGTTGCAGGCCCTCGCCGTTCAACGTGGTACGGCCTGCGGTGGCGCCGAGGAGAAAACCGCGGGCGCGCTGGTCGCCAGCGGCCCAGATCAGGTCGCCCACGCGCTGAAAACCGAACATCGAATAGAAGATGAAGAAGGGGATCATGGGCTGGCCCCACGTGCTGTACGCCGTGCCCGCCGCCGTCCAGCTGCACATCGAGCCCGCCTCGGTGATGCCCTCTTCGAGGACCTGGCCGTCCTTGTCCTCCTTGTACGACAGGAGCAGCTCGGCGTCGACCGGTTCGTAGAGCTGGCCCGTCGACGCGTAGATCTCGAACTCCTTGAACAACGCGTCCATGCCGAAGGTGCGGGCCTCGTCGGGGACGATCGGCACGACGCGCGACCCGATCTCCTTGTCGCGCATGAGATTCCTAATCAGCCGGGCGAAGGCCATCGTGGTGGACACCGCTTGGCCCTTCGAGCCCGTCGTGAACTCGGCGAACACCTTGGGGTCTGGCGCGGGCAGCGTTTGCTGGCGGACGACGCGCTTGGGAATGGCGCCGTCGAGGGCGCGCCGCCTCTGCATGAGGTACTCGAATTCGGGCGAGCCTTCGGGCGGCCGGTAATACGGCGGCATCTTCTCGTCGAGCGCCTTGTCGGGGATCTGGTCCTGGAGGTACAGCCGGTCGCGCAGCAGGTGCAGCTGGGCCTTCGTCATCTTCTTGATCTGGTGGGTGGCGTTGCGCGCCTCGATCTCGGGGCCCAGCGTCCAGCCCTTGACCGTCTTGGCCAGGATCGCGGTGGGCGCGCCCTCGTGTTCGATAGCGGCCTTGTAGGCGGCGTAGAGCTTGCGGTAGTCGTGGCCGCCGCGGGGCAGCGCGCGCAATTCGTCGTCCGACAGGTGCTCGACCAGCTTGCGCAGACGGGGATCGGGTCCGAAGAAATGCTCGCGGATGTACGCCCCGGACTCGACGGTGTACTTCTGGAACTCGCCGTCGACGGTGGTGTTCATCTTGTTGACCAGCACGCCGTCGACGTCGCGGGCCAACAGCTCGTCCCACTTCGAGCCCCAGATCACTTTGATGACGTTCCAGCCCGCGCCCCGGAACACCGCTTCGAGTTCCTGGATGATCTTGCCGTTGCCGCGCACCGGTCCGTCGAGCCGCTGGAGGTTGCAGTTGACCACGAAGATGAGGTTGTCGAGCCGCTCGCGGGCGGCCAATGACAGCGCCCCGAGGGATTCGGGCTCGTCGGTCTCGCCGTCGCCGATGAAGCACCACACGTTGGCCTGCGAGGTGTCGGCCAGCCGGCGGTTCAGCAGGTAGCGGTTGAAGCGGGCCTGGTAGATCGCGCTGATGGGGCCGAGCCCCATCGACACGGTCGGGAACTCCCAGAAGTCCGGCATCAGCCGCGGGTGGGGGTACGACGACAAGCCTTTGCCGCCGATCTCCATGCGGAAGTGGTCGAGCTGTGCCTCGTCGAACCGGCCCTCGAGGAACGCGCGGGCGTAGACCCCCGGCGCGGCGTGGCCCTGGTAATAGATCTGGTCGCCGAACTGGCCGTCGTCCTTGCCCTTGAAGAAGTGGTTGAACCCGACCTCGTAGAGCGACGCGCTCGACGCGTACGTCGCCAGGTGACCGCCGATGCCGTCGCTGCGCGTGTTGGCCCGGGTGACCATTACCGCCGCGTTCCAGCGGATGAACGCGCGGATGCGGCGTTCGGTGTACTCGTCGCCCGGGAACCACGGCTCGACTTCGGGCGGGATCGTGTTGATGTACGGCGTGGAAACGGTGGCCGGGAAACCGACCTGCTTTTCCCGGGCCCGCTCCAGCAGCTTCATGAGGAGGAAGCTGGCGCGACTCTTGCCTTGGGCGTCGACGATGGCGTCGAAGGACTCCACCCACTCCTTGGTCTCGGTCGGGTCGACGTCGGGAAGCTGGTGGGCGAACCCGTCGAAGATCATGCACCCATCGTCGCGCGCTCCTCGGCCAGGTTCTTCAAGCGCCGGAGCGCCTCGGCGTTCCGCAACTTCGTGAGCCAGTCGAGGACCGGATTCCAGAGCCGCCTGGTCCAGTCGCTGAGCGGCACCTCGATCATCACCAGGGCGCTGCCGTCGTCCTCGGCGCCGATCTCGAGCGTCACCTTGGCGGTGCCGATAGGGCGAGCGCGAACGCGCAGCACGAGCACCCGCGGCGGATCGCTGACCAGTGCTTCGCTGTAGTCGGCCGTCGTCAGTGGGCCGACGCCAACGCGGTGGTAGAAGCGCGTGCCGGGCGCCGGCCAGTCCTTGTCGACATCGCGAATCGCCTGGCAGCCGACCACCCACCGCTCATAGCTGTGGCCGTCGGCCAGGACGGCGAAGACTGCGTCGGGGGGCGCGTCGATGTGAATGCTGTTGCGGGCCATGGCGTGGTGATACCCGGACTGCGGCAATGCTGATCCTGTGAGGACGACGGTGTACACCGACGGCGCCTGCTCGGGGAACCCCGGCCCCGGCGGTTGGGCGTGGGCGGTGCCCGGCGGCCGGTGGACGGCGGGGTTCGCGACGCAGACGACCAACCAGCGAATGGAGGTCGTCGCCGCCTACGAGGCCCTGCGCGCCATCGATGGTGCCGTCGAGGTCGTGTCGGACTCGACCTACGTCGTGAACTGTTTCCGCGACCGCTGGTGGGAAGGGTGGATCGCCCGGGGCTGGAAGAACAGCGCCAAGAAGGACGTCGCCAACCAGGACCTCTGGAAGCCGCTGATCGAGCTGTACCGATCGCGGGCGTCGGAGATCGAGTTCCGGTGGGTGAAGGGACACAGCGAGGACGTCATGAACGACCTCGTCGACCAACTGGCGGTGCGAGCGGCGCAGTTGCAGCAGGCCGACACCGGCGAGGGGGTCCCCGAGGTGAGCGTCGAGGACCTCGATCCTCGGGTGCCTCCCGGCCACCGGGTGGCGGTGATCGGGCACCGCCCGCCGGCATTGGGCGGGTACGACGCCAACCCGATCGTCGCGGAGGTTGAGCGGCGCCTGACCGAGGTGCTCGACGCCAAGCGCCAGCTTCACGACGACCTCGTCGTCATGACCGGGCTCGGCCTGGGCGCCGAGCAGCTGGGCGCCCGCGCCGCTCTGGCGGCCGGCGTGCCGTTCGTGGCGGTGCTGCCGTATCCCGATCAGGACTCGGTGTGGCCGGCGCTTTCGCGTGCCGGGTACAAGTCTTTGCTCGCCGCCGCAGCGCGCACCGTCGTGTTGCAGCCGAAGGCGCCCTCCAATCGCCAGCAAGCCGGCGGCGCGCTGGCCCGGCGCGACGGGTGGCTGGCTGGTAACGCCGACGAGGCGATTGCCGTCTGGAACGGCGATGACCCGGCCATCGGCAAGCAGGTGCGGACGTTCCAGGACCGCGTCGGCGAGGACAACGTCTGGATCCTCCACCCGTGATCGTCGGCGTGGACACCGGTGGCACGTTCACCGACGCGGTGTTCGCCGATGGCCGCACCACCAAGGTTCCGTCGCGGCCCGACGACCCCGCCGCCGCGGTAGCTGCTGTGTTGGGCCAGGTGCGGCCGGCGCTGCTAGCGCATGGCACGACCGTCGCCACCAACGCGTTGCTCGAGCGACGCGGCGGGCGCGTCGCTCTGGTGGCCGACGCCGGGTTCGAAGACGTCATCGAGATCGGGCGTCAGGACCGCCCGTCGCTGTACGACGCCCGGCGCGACCGGCCGGTGCCGCTGGTCCCTCGCGAGCTGCGGCTCGCCGCTGGTCAGCCCGTACCGGCCGGCGTCGATGCCGTCGCGGTGTGCCTGCTGCACGCCGATCTCGACGGCGCTGGTGAGCGAGCGGTGGCCGACTCCATCGTCGGCGTCGACGTGGTGTGCTCCCACCAGGTGTCACCCGAGTTCCGCGAGTTCGAACGCACGGTGACGACGGTGATCAGCGCGTACCTGCGGCCGGTGATGCGGTCCTACTTGCGACGCCTTGCTCCGCTGGCCGACGCCGTGGCGGTGATGACGTCGGCCGGTGGTCTCGTGCCGTTGGACGCGGCCGTCGATCGACCGGCCGCGCTGCTCCTGTCAGGACCGGCCGGCGGGGTACGGGCCGGCGTCGCTGCCGCCATGGCCGCCGGTTTCGCCGACGCCGTCACCTTCGACATGGGCGGCACGAGCACCGACGTCT
>JACDEA010000471.1 GCA_013816725.1 Actinomycetota bacterium | reverse complement strand
GCACGAGGACGATGGCCCCCCATACCGCCAACGGCAGCCGGGCCGGCCGCCACGTGCTGGAGAACGTGCGGTCGCCGATGAGGCGGGCCCGGTCGCTGCGGCCGAGCTGGCCCCGGAGGAAGCGGGTGACCCGGGCGTTGCCCCGGGCCTGGAGACGGCGAACCTCGCTGTCGGGCCACACCCGGTAACCCCGCACCTGGCGGCGAGCGGCGCGCAGTTCGCCCAGTCCGCGGAGGTTCGTCGTCCAGGCTCGGGCGATGGTTGCCGCCGCCTTACGGCGACCGACGAGGGTGAGGTAGATCGCCTCGACGGCGCTGAGGACGAGCAGTTGGGGAACGACTCGAACAAGGTGAAACCACCCGTAGTTCTTGAGCACCGCCCGTATGCGGTGGCGCGTTTCCAGCGGGCGCAGCGCGAGGCGAGGGGCGTCGGGGTCCTGACCGGGCCGTAGCCCACTGCTGAGCGCTTCGATGTGGCGCACGCGGGCGGCGGGGGCCACGAGCACGCGTCCGCCGGCGATCTGGGCGCGCCAGCACAGATCGAGGTCCTCACCGATCAAGCGCATGGCGGGGTCGAACCCGCCGATCGTGGTGAACAGGTCGGCCCGCACCAGGGTGAGGCCGCCGGGGATGGCGAAGACGTCGCGCACCGCGTCGTGCTGCTCCTGATCCAACTCACCGGGTTCCACCGTGCTGGTGACCACGCCGCCCTTGTCGGCGCTGAGGCCGACCTGGCGCAGCCGGGTGGGGTCGTCCCAGTCGACCAGCTTGGGCCCGACGACCGCAGCGTTGGACCGGAACGCCTCCTCCAGCAGCAGGCGGACGGCGTCGCGATCGGGCGCGGCGTCGTCGTGGCAGAAGACGTAGTGCGAGGCACCCTCGACGACGCCGAGTACCTCGTTGGCCGCCGCCGCATAGCCGGGCCGGCCGGCCACTCGACGCACATAGGCGTTGGGCGCAGTGGCCGCCACGCGGGGGGTCACGTCGGTCTCGCCGGTATCGATCACCAGCAGCGAGAGGTGGGGGTAGTCCTGGGCGACGAGCGCGGCCAGCGCCTCTTCGAGCCACGGGCCGGGGTCGTTGGTGACGACCACGGCCACGACCGTGGGGGCGACGACTTCGGCGTCGTCGTCTTGTTCGAACCCTGCGTCTTCGAAGGGCGTGTCTTCGGAGGGCGCGTCTTCGGAGGGCGTGTCGCCCGACGCGGCCTCGCCGGACATGGCGTCAGGCGGGGAGGACGACCGGGCCATGTGGGGCCGAGGCTAGCCGTGGAGCGGGCCAGATCGGCGCTGTCCGCGCTGCTTGCTGCGCTGCCTTTTGGGCGCGCTTGCAACTGTTTAACAACCGCGGTACTCTTGGCAGCATGATCGACGTGACCAAGAATGCAAAAGACGCCGCCTACGTGCTGGTTGGACTGGGCGTGATCGGCTACCAGAGGGCCGAGGGCCAGGCCAGGGACCTTTCCCAGCGCTTCTCGACGCAGCGGGCCGGCCTCGACCAGCAGCTCGAGCAGACCCGGGCCAAGCTGACCGACCTGGCCAAGGACATCGAGACCCGCTTCGAGCCGGTGCGGGAGAACGTCGAGGAGCGCCTCGACGTCTTCCAGGGCCGTCTGCCCGAGCGGGCCAAGGAACTCGTCACCCAGGCCCGCGGCGCCGCCCGTGAGGCCCAGGTGAACCTGCGCAGCCGCCTCAACGGCGCCAGCGCCGCCGCCTAGTCCGTCCGTCCGGCGGCTCGCCGTCGGCGGCTCAGCCGTTCAGAGGCTGGCGCGGGCTTCGGCCAGCACGTCCTTGAGGGTGGTCTCGAGGGGAATCTCCGGCTGCCAGCCGGTGGCGGCCGAGATGCGGTCTTTGGAACCGAGGACCACGGGCACGTCGACGGCGCGGACGAGATTCGGGTCGGTGACCAGTTCGAGGTCGACGCCGGCCAGGTCCAGAAGCCGCCCGGCCAGCTCGTCGACGCCGACTGCCCGCCCGGAGCACACGTTGTAGACGGCGCCCGGTTCCCCGCCCAGCACGAGAAGCCGGTAGGCGCGCACGACGTCGCGCACATCGGTGAAGTCGCGCCGGGGCGTGAGGTTGCCGACGGCGAGCGTGCGGTGGCCGGCCTGCTCGGCCGCGGCGATGCGGCCGGCCAGATCGCGGACGACGAACGCCGCCGCCTGGCCCGGCCCGACGTGGTTGAACGGGCGGACGCGGATCACCGGCACCTTGTA
>JACDEA010000470.1 GCA_013816725.1 Actinomycetota bacterium | reverse complement strand
CGGCTGGACAGCCCAGCAAGTCGGCTGTGCACCTCGGCCTCCGAGGCCGGCACGCGCACCCAGTCCTCGAGGCAGTCCTCCGGCTCGGGCGGCGAGGCGCCGTTGTCGACGAGGAGCAGGCGAGGCACCTCGTCGGCACGTAACGCTGCGAGACGTTCGGCTTCGGCCGGCCACTGCACGAGGACGACATCCATAGCCCGGCACGCTACGGATCCAACATTGCGCGTCTGTTTCGTAAGAGTGAAGAACGAGCACGGCCCGCACGGCCGTGGCTAAGTTTCCCGCCATGGCCCGCAAGGACAGCAAGCTCGACCACCTGGCCCGGGTGCGCCTCTTCTCGGCATGTTCGAAGAAGGAGCTCAACACCATCGGCCGGGCGTCGGATGAGATCAGCATCCCGGCTGGGAAGGTCCTCTGCGAGGAGGGCAAGCCGGGCCACGAGTTCTATCTGGTGCTCGAGGGGGAGGTGAATCTGACCCGCAACAAGCGCAAGCTGACCACGCTCGGCCCCGGCCGGCACTTCGGTGAGCTGGCGCTGCTCCACCGAGGACCGCGTAATGCCACGGCGACGGCGGTGTCCCCCGCGACGCTGTTGGTCCTCGGGCAGCGCGAGTTCAGCGGGGTGCTCGACGAGGTGCCGAGCCTGGCGCACAAGCTGTTGACCTACATGGCCGAGCGCTTGGCCGAGGCCGACAGCAAGGACGTGTCGAACTAGTTGCTCGTTACTCCGAAGTAACTTACGGCCGATGGGCGACTCTCCCCGGGCTCCGAGGTCGACGGGCCGGAAGCTAAAGCCGTCCCACATCCCGTGGATCCTCGCCGGTTCTTTCGCGATCGGCGCCGCCCTCTCGGGAATCATCAGCACGATCACGCAGTGGCATGACGAGTCGCCCGTTTCGCGACCGGTGTTCTACGACATGCCCAGCGCGATCAAGCTGCTGCTGTACACGACGCTTCCGCTGACAATCGCCGCCGTCGGCTACCTCTACGCGTTGCGCGCCGCCAACTGGGGCCGCGGCCAACCCGACCGGCGCGCGCAGACGACGAAGAACGTGGGCCGCCGGCTCAAGGCGTTCCGCCAGGGCGTCTACATGCGCACCCTGCTGCGTGACTCGGCCGCCGGGCTGATGCACTCGCTGATCTACTTCCCGTTCCTCATCCTGTTCGCGGTCACCAACGTCCTCTTGATCGACGAGCAGATGCCGCGGTCGCTCAAGTTCCTCCACGGCGACACGTATCGCGCCTACGTGCTGGTCGGCGACATCGCCGGCGTCCTATTCCTCGTCGGGATCATCTGGGCGATCCTGCGCCGCTACGTGCAGCGCCCCGCCCGCCTGCGGCTGAAGACCAGGGCCGAGGACGGCGCCATCCTGGGCACGTTCCTCGTCATCGGGCTCACCGGTTTTCTTACCGAGGCCATCCGGATCGCGGTGGCCGGACGGCCGGCCTTCGAGCGCTGGTCGGTCGTCGGGTACCCGCTCTCCGCGTTGTTCGACGGCTGGGGCAGCTTGAGCACGTGGCACCTCGCGTCGTGGATCGTGCATTTCGGCGCGTTCCTCGCCTTCCTGATCCTGTTGCCGACCACCAAGCTGCGCCACGCCTTCACGTCGCCCGTGAACATGTATCTGGCTGACCGCGATCGCCCGAAGGGCGCCATGAAGCCGCTACCCAACTTGATGGAAACGCAGCTCGAAACGTTCGGTGCCAACGCCATCGAGGACTTCACATGGAAGCAACTCCTCGACGTCGACGCGTGCACGGTGTGCGGGCGCTGCACGTCGGTGTGCCCCGCCCACGCCACCGGCAAGCCGCTCGACCCGCGCGAGATCGTCCTGAAGGTCGGCCACGTCATGGCAGCCACGTCGGCCGGCGGGCCCATCTCGCCCGTCGTCGGTCAGGACGCCGACCTCACAGTGAGCGCCGACTCGGTGTTCGAGCGCATCAGCGCCGAGGAGATCTGGGCCTGCACGTCGTGCAAGGCATGTGACGAGATCTGCCCCGTCAACATCGAAATCCTCGACAAAATCCTCGACATGCGGCGCTACCTGTCGCTGATGGAGTCGAACTTCCCGACCGAGTTGGGAAACGCCTACCGCTCGATGGAGAATCAGTCGAACCCGTGGGGCATGAACCAGGCCGAGCGAGCCGACTGGGCCAAAGCCATCCCCGATGACGTGCCCATCGTCGACGGCAGCGGTCCGTTCGACCACGAGTACCTCTAC
>JACDEA010000055.1 GCA_013816725.1 Actinomycetota bacterium | reverse complement strand
CCGGCGAAGGGCGCGGCCGACAGCGCGACGTCGGCGATCCGCAACGCGCCGAGCAGGGTGTGCAGCGTGTGCGTGGCGTCGGCCGCGTCGCGACCGGCGAGGACCACCGCGACGTGCTCGCGTTCGTCGGGCAGCGGCTGGGACTGGGGCGGACGCCGGAACACATGGCCGACCTCGAAGAGGGCGACGTCGGGGTTGCGGAACGAAGCGTTGAACGCCACCGAGCGCAGCAGCCCGGGCAACAGCGACGTTCGCAGCACCGACTCCTCGCGGAGCATCGGGCGGTCGGCCTCGATGCCGTCCTCGGGCAGGCCGGCTTTGGCGTGGTCACCCTGGCCGATCAGCAGGCTGGTCATCGCCTCGTCCACCCCGGCACCGGCCAGAACGTCGCGCACGGCACGGCGTTCGCGCTGATAGGGCGTTAGCCCGCCCACGCGGGTGCCTGCGGGGACCGTCTTGGTGATCCGCTCGTAGCCGTGGTGGCGGGCAATCTCTTCGATGACGTTGATCTCGCCGGCGTTGACGTCGGGCCGGTACGAAGGCACGTCGACGTCGTGGATGCCGGGTTCGACCGGTTCGGCGTGGAAGCCGATCGGTTCGAGGTAGGCGCGGATCTCGTCGTCGCCGAGTTGGGTGCCGAGCAGCTCGTTGACACGCCGGGTGCGCACCCGCACGCGGGCCGCGGTTGGCAGGTGGGCGTCGTCACGGAAATCGGCGGCACCGGCAACGGCGGCACCGGCCAGTTCAACGGCCAGCTGCACGAAACGGGCGACGGCCCGGTCCACGCCAGCGTGGTCGACACCGCGCTCGAACCGGGCCGAGGCCTCCGACCGCAACCCGATCCGCTTGGAGGTACGGGCGATGGCCATCGGCGAGAACCAGGCCGCTTCGAGCAACGCGGTCGTCGTGGCATCGGAGATCTCCGAGGAGGCGCCGCCCATGACCCCGGCGATCCCCACCGGCGTACTCTCGGCGTCGCAGATCAAACAGTCGTCGCCGTCGCCCAACCGGCGCTCGGTGCCGTCGAGCGTGACGAGCATCTCGCCCGGGCGGGCCCGGCGTATGGACATACCGCGGCCGGGTAGGCGATCGAGGTCGTACGGGTGGGTCGGCTGACCCAGCTCGAGCATGACGTAGTTGGAGATGTCGACCAGGTTGTTGATGGCCCGCATGCCGGCCAGCTTCAACCGGCGGGCCATCCACGCCGGGGACGGCCCCACGGTGATGCCGGTAAGGACGGTGGCGGTGAACCGCGCGCACAGGTCGGCGCTCTCGACGTGCAGGACCGGCGGATCGCCGCCGGCGGAAACCGCGGGCGGCTCCGGCAGCGCGAAGGGAAGCCCGAGCTTGGCGGCCAGGTCGCGGGCCACGCCGGCCATCGAGAGCGCGTCGGGCCGATTCGTCTCGATGTCGAGGTCGAGGACGACGTCGGGTTCGATCCCGAGCGCCTCGGTCAGCGGCCGCCCCGGCGCTTCGTCGGGCGCCAGCACGAGGATGCCATCGGCGTCGTCGCCCAACTCCAGCTCGGCGGCAGAGCAGATCATCCCGTTCGATGTCACGCCGCGCATCTTTCGCTGCGTTATCGCCATACCGCCGGGCAGCGTGCCGCCGGCGGGGATGAAGGCCACGTTGTCACCGGCGCGGAAATTCCACGCACCGCAGACGACTTCGGTGGCCCCTCCGTTGCCGGTGTCGACGACCACGCGGCGGATCCTGTCGGCTCCCTCGATGGCGGCGATCTCGGTCACGCGCGCCGTCACGACGTCGACGAGGCCCTCGCCGACCCGGTCGACGCCGTCGACGATGAACCCCAACTCGTTGCACGTGTCGACCAGGAGCTGGACGTCGTCGGGCAACGGCGCGAAGTCGCGCAGCCAGGAAACAGGGGTCTTCACCGCGGCGGTCCTAGAACTGACCCGTCACGCGGATGTCGTTGTCGAACAGCACCCGCATGTCGGGGATCGCGTGGCGCATCTGCGCCAGCCGGTCGATGCCGAACCCGAACGCGAAACCGGACCACTCCTCGGGATCGATGTCGACGGCTCGGAACACGTTGGGGTGCACCATGCCGCAGCCACCCAGTTCGATCCAGCCGGTGCTGGAACAGGTGCGACAGCCGCGGCCCTCGCAGATGGCGCAGGTGACTTCGTACTCGGCCGAGGGCTCGGTGAAGGGGAACGAGCCGGGGCGGAGGCGCGAGTGGATGTTGGGGCCGAAGTAGGCCGAGGTGAACGCCTCGATGGTGCCGGCCAGGTTGCCGAAGGTGATGCCGCGGTCGACGACCAACCCCTCGATCTGGCTGAAGTTCGGGACCTTGCGGGGCTCCGGTGTGTCCTTGCGGTAACAGCGCCCGGGCATCACCGCGTAGATCGGCGGCGGCTGCTCGAGCATCAGGCGTATCTGCACCGGCGACGTGTGGGGGCGGACGAGCGTGGACTCCGGCTCGCCGAACTTGACGTACAGCGTGTCGAACCCGCTGCGCGCCGGATGCGCGGGCGGAATGTTGAGCGCCTCGAAGTTGTGCCAGTCGGTCTCGACCTCTGGACCTTCGGCCACCGTGAAGCCCATGGCCACGAACGTGTCCTCCAGGCGGTCACGCGTCTGGGTCACGAGGTGGAGGCTGCCGCGCCGGCGGCGGCCCTTCACCTCGGTTAGGTCGAGTCGTTCGTCGGCGACGCGCTCGGCCCGTTCGGCGGCCAGCAATTCCTCCTCGCGGGCCGCGAAGGCGGCATCGAGCCGGGATCGCAGGTCGTTGAGCTCCTGGCCCAGCTTCTTGCGGTCCTCGGGCGCCAGCGCACCCAGCGTCTTGCGGACGTCGTTCAGGGGTGAGCGCTTGCCGAGAAGGTCACCGTGGGCGTCACGCAACTGGTCGAGCGACGACGCCGAACCAAGCCGCGCCAGCGCGTCGCTTTCCAGCACGGCCAGGTCGCTCATGTCGGGTGCAGTTCGTCGATCGTGATGAGTGGAAGGGTAAAGCGGAAGGTCGTCCCTTGTCCGGGAATTGACGACGCCGTGAGCCGACCGCCGTGGGCCTCGACGAGCCCGCGGCTTATCCAGAGACCGAGGCCTGAACCGGTGGGCTTGCCTTCGGCTCGGCGGAAGAACTTGTCGAACACCCGCGGCACGTCGTCGGTGGCGATGCCGTCGCCCTGGTCGGTGACCGAAACTGCGACCTGGCGATCGACCAGCTCGCCCATCACCATGAGCCCTTGGGCCGAGCCGTACTTGCAGGCGTTCTCCACGAGGTTGGTGAGAACCTGCTCGACCTTGTCGGGGTCGGCATAGGGGTGCGGGAAGTCGTCGGCGAAGGTCAGAGTCACGTCGAGGTTGGGGTACTCCATGACGACCTTGTCGACGACACTCTGAGCGATGGCAGCGAGGTCGACCATCTGCCGGCGCAACACGAGGCGCCCGGTCTCGAGCCGACTGATGTCGAGCAGCTCGGTGATGAGGCGCGTGACGCGGTCGGCGTCGTGGTTCACCTGTTCGAGCATCATGCGCTTCTGGTCGTCGGCCAGACGGTCCCAGCGGTTCAACAACAAGCTGGTGTAGCCCTTGACCGATGTGAGCGGCGACCGCAGCTCGTGGCTAACCGTCGAGACGATCTCGATTCCGGCGGTGGCGCGATGGAGGCGCGTGGCCGCCGATCGCAGCACGAGGACGGCGCCGTCCAGCCCGCCGTCGCCGTTGCGCTCATAGGCCGCCGTCACGAACGCCTTCACGTCGCTGCCGTTGGCCCGGGTGAGCGTGACCTCTTGTTCGGGAATGGCTCGCACCGACCGCAACGCCACCGACCGGTGCCAGCCGTCGGACCACACCTCGACGCCGTCGGGCGTCCGCGGCCGGAGCAGGTGCGTGCAGGGCTCGCCCACCAGCGCGCCGACGTCGAATCCGGTGAGAGTGGCCGCCGCCGCGTTCGCATCGGTGATGCGCCCGTCGGCGTCGACTCGGAGTACGGCGTCGGGCAACCGGTCGAGGAGGCTCATCGGCGCTGCCGCGCGACTTCGAAGGCGAGGACGGCGGTCGCCATACCTACGTTGAGCGACTCGGCCCGGCCGCGAATCGGGATCGTGACCTTGACGGCCGCGGCCTGCTCCACGGGCGCAGCCAGACCCGTGGCCTCGTTGCCGACTACCACGGCAACCCGTTGACGGAGGTCGACGGCGACGGGGTCAGTGCCGCCATGGGCAACGGCGGCGATCGTGGTCAGTCCCCACCGGCCGAGCTGGTCAACCACATCCACGGGATCGCCTCCGGCAACGATCGGCACGTGAAACAGGGACCCGGCCGATGCCCGTACCGCTTTCGGGTTGTAAACGTCGACCGAGCCGTCGCCGCAGACTACCCCGTCGGCCCCGGCGGCCTCAGCGCTGCGAAGGATGGTCCCGGTGTTGCCCGGGTCGCCCACGCCCGCGCACACGACCACGAACGTGGCGTTCTCGAGACAGTCGAGCGGCTGGTCGACGAATCCGACGACTGCGAGCACGGGCTGCGGCGTCACCGTGTCGGCGATCCGTTCGATCACGCCGGCGTCCACGTCGTAGCGGCGGATGCCGCGATCGACCGCCGGCGTGACCACGGCCTCGTCGGCCCCGGGGCCGACGAAGACCGCCTCGACCGGCGCCCCGGCTTCCAGCGCCGCGGTCACGCCCAGGTATCCCTCGACGACGAAACAGCGCTCCGCAACACGCGCGCTGCGCTGCCGGACGAGACGGCGAACGCGTTGGACCTGGGGGTGCCGGAGCGAGAGCGCGGGAACGGCGTGAACTACTCCGCAGATGCGGCCGGCGCCGTTGCCGGCTCGGACGCGCTTGGCCCGGCGGCCGCCGCCACCTTCACGAGCGCGGCGAACGCCTCCGGTTCGCGGACGGCGAGATCGGCCAACACCTTGCGGTCGATGTCGACTTCGGCGGTGCGCAGACCGCTAATGAAGCGGCTGTAGCTCATGCCGTGCTGGCGGCTGGCGGCGTTGATCCGCTGGATCCACAGCTGCCGGAAGTCGCCCTTACGCGCCCGCCTGTCGCGGTACGCGTACTGCAGCGAGTGCATGACCTGCTCGTTGGCGGCCCGAAAGCTGCGGCTCTTGTTGCCGTAGTAGCCCTTGGCCTGCTCCAGGACGGAGCGGCGGTGCTTCTTGCCGTGGACGGCACGCTTGACCCTGGCCATCGAAGGAGTCCTTTCTGCGAATGGGGAACGGGAGCGCGGTGCGCTGCGGGATCAGATGCCGAGGAGACGCTTGACCTGGCGGCGGTCGGCGGGGGCCACGTCGGTCTCGCGACCAAGACGGCGGGCGCGCGTCGAGGACTTCTTCTCCATGAGGTGGCCGCGGAACGCCTTGCGACGGCGGATCTTGCCGCTGCCGGTGATCTTGAACCGCTTCTTGGCCCCGCTGTCTGTCTTCATCTTCGGCATTTAGCTCGTCTCCTGCGCAGGTGCCTCGACGGCGGTGCGCTGTCTTGCTTCGCCCGAGCCGGGCGGCTCGGTTTCCTTCTTCGGACTGCGACGATCGGGCGCCAGCACCATCACGAGGTTGCGACCGTCGAGCTTGGGCATCGTTTCGACCTTCCCGACCGGCGCGACGTCGGCAGCGATGCGGTCGAGCAGGCGTTTGCCCAGTTCCGGATGGCTGACTTCGCGTCCCCGGAACCACACCGAGATCTTGACCTTGTGGCCGTCGTTCAGGAACTCCCTGACCCGTCGGGTCTTCGTATCGAAGTCGCCGCCGCCGATCTTGATCCGGTAGTTCATCTGCTTGATTGCCGACCGCGTGCTCTTGCGACGCGATTCCTTGGCCCGCTGGGCGGCATCGAACTTGAACTTCCCGTAATCCATGATGCGGCACACCGGTGGATCGGCGTTGGCCGCAACCTCGACCAGGTCGAGTTCGGCTTCACGGGCGATCGTCAGCGCCTCGGGCAGTGGTTTCACGCCGAGACGGGTGCCGTCTTCATCGACGAGGAAGACTTCGCGAGCGCGGATCCGATCGTTGATTCTCGGTTCGCTGCTCATCGGTGCAGTTACGATTTTCGCATCACCTCTTTCTTCGGCCCGCGAAAAAGGCGGGCGTAGGAAAGCACGCCCGCCTCGGCGGTTGCTCACCCGTCGCACCGTAAATCTCGGTGGCCGGAGGGGGCCGAAGCCCCGCTTTCCTTCTTCAGTTGTCGATCTAGGGTAGCAGCGTGAGCACCCTCTGGACCCCTGGCGGCGAGCGGCCGGTATCCCGGGACCCGCAGCCGCAGCCCAGTGCGCCGCCCTACCAGGAGGCTGCGACCGGAGTGGCGGGCGACGGCGGCCAGGAGATCGACGAGGCCGAGGTCGAGGCCCGCTTGGGTGAGCTACGAGACCAACTGGCCGAGACGCCCGTCGACGGCATCGTCGCCCAGATGTCGTACCAGCTGTTCGAGGTGGCCGCGCTGCACCTCTCGCTCCAGCCGCCGCAGCTCGATCAAGCGCAGCTGGCTATCGACGCCATGGCCGGGTTGGTCGAAACCCTCGGGGACAGGTTGGGCCCGAACGCCACCCCGTTACGCGACGGCTTGAGCCAGATCCGAATGGCCTTCGTGCAGATCAAGGGTCAGGTCACGGCGGCGGGGGACGCACCGCCGTCGCCTCCCACTGTCCCAAGCGACCCGGCACCACCTCAAAGCTGACAGCGATACCGACGGCGATCGTGCGGCTGCCGCCGGCGATCTGAGTGCAGTGGAAGAAGTGGTCGACGCCGTCGTCGGACCGGACGACGCCGTAACCCTTCGTCCCGTCGAAGGCGGCGACCACTCCCCGCTCCGTCTGCACCGGCGTGATCAGTGAACGATCTTGGCCAGCGGGAGTTCGATGATGTCGCTGGCGCCGTTGTCCTTCAGAGCGGGGATCAAAATGTTGATGTCGGCCTTGGGCACCACCGTCTCGACCGCGAACGCATCCTCGCCGAACAGCTTGGCGACCGTCGGCGCCTTCATCGACGGCAGGATCTCGATGACCCGATCGAGATCAGCGGCGCCCACGTTGAGTTTCACGAGCACCTTGCCCCGCGCCTCGAGCGTGCCTTGGAGCAACGTGTGGAGCTGGTGCATGGCGTGACGCTTCTGCGGGTCGTCGTAGGCCGACGGGTTGGCGATCAACTCGGTATACGAGACGAGGATCGTGTCGATGATCCTCAGGCCGGCGGCGCGCAGCGCCGAGCCCGTCTCGGTGAGGTCGACCACCACATCGACGATGTCGGGGACCTTGGCTTCGGTGGCGCCGTAAGACAGCCGGACGTCGGCGTGAATGCCGTGCTTCTCGAAGTACCGCCGGGTGAGGTCGGGATACTCGGTGGACACCTTCACGCCGGCGGGCAGGTCGGTCACGGCATTGAACGGTGAGTCGACAGGGACGGCCAGCACGATGTGCACGGGGCGGGCGGTGGCCTTGGCGTAGTGAAGCTCTCCCAGCGATATGACCTCGCTGTTCGTCTCCTCGATCCAGTCGCGCCCAGTGATCCCGAGGTCGAACTTGCCCTCGGCGACATAGATCGGGATCTCCTGCGGGCGGAGGATGCGCACGTGGTCGATGCGCGGGTCGTCGATGTCCGCGCTGTACGAGACGCCCGAGCTGCGATTGAGCGGTAGGTCGGCGGCCTCGAAGAGGCTCAGCGTCTGCGCTTCGAGCGACCCCTTGGGAAGGACGAGCCGCAGCATGCGTTACTGGGCAGTCTTCGGGAGCTGCCGCAGCAGGTCGGCCATTTCGATCGCCGTCACGGCCGACTCGAAGCCCTTGTTGCCGGCCTTGGTGCCGGCCCGCTCGATTGCCTGCTCGATGGTGTCGGTGGTGAGCACGCCGAAGATCACCGGTACGCCGGTGTCGAGTTGCGCCCGCTGCACGCCGGCCGCGCACTGTCCGGCGACGTGTTCGTAGTGACCGGTGGCGCCGCGGATGACCGCGCCCAGCGTGATGACCGCGTCGAATTCACCGGAGCTGGCGAGCTGCTTGGCGACGAGGGGCAGCTCGAACGCGCCGGGCGCCCACACGACGGTGATCGACGCGTCGTCGACGCCGTGGCGTGAAAGCCCGTCCAACGCGCCGGCCAGCAGGCGGTCGGTGATGAAGTCGTTGAACCGTCCGCAGGCGATGGCGACGCGCAGGCCGTCGCCGAACAGTTTCCCGGTGTAGGTGGTCGTCATGGTGTTATCCATTCTCGCACTCTCACGGCTCCCCTTCCGGCTCCGCCTCCGGCTCGCGCTCTCTTAAAGGACATCATCGAGGCCATCGAGTAAGTGGCCCATGCGCTCGCGCTTGGTGCGTAGGTACTCGATGTTGTGCGGGTTGGGCGCCACCTCCAGCGGTACGCGCTCGATGATCTCGAGACCGAAGCCGGCCAGACCGTCGCGTTTGGCGGGGTTGTTTGTCATGAGACGCATTGTGGTGATGCCAAGGTCAACGAGAATCTGCGCGCCGATGCCGTACTCGCGGCGGTCGGCGTGAAGGCCCAAATCGAGATTGGCGTCGACGGTGTCGCGCCCTTGCTCCTGGAGCACGTAGGCCCGCAGCTTGTTGGCGATGCCGATGCCGCGGCCCTCATGACCTCGGAGGTAGACGATCACGCCGAGATCCTCGTCGGCGATCTTGCGCATCGCCGCGTCCAGCTGCGGCCCGCAGTCGCACTTCATCGAACTGAACACGTCGCCGGTAAGGCACTCACTGTGCATGCGAACGAGGACGTTGTCCTCTCCCTGCACCGCGCCGCGCACGAGGGCGAGGTGAATCTCGCCGTCGAGGATCGACTCGTACGCATAACAGGTGAAGTCGCCATAGGCGGTGGGGATGCGCGCTTCGACGAACCGCTTGACGAGCTTCTCGCGCTGGCGGCGGAAGCGCACGAGGTCGGCGATGGAGATGAGCAGCAGGCCCTGTTCCTCACAGAACGCCTCGAGCTCGGGGAGCCGGGCCATGTCGGTCTTGTCGGCGTTGACCACTTCGCACAACACGCCCGACGGGTACAGGCCGGCCATGCGGGCCAGGTCGACGGCCGCCTCGGTGTGGCCCGCTCGGCGCAGGACGCCACCCTCGCGGTACCGCAGCGGAAAGATGTGCCCCGGGCGGGCCAGGTCGGCTGGCCGGGTGGCCGGGTCGATGAGCGCCTGTACCGTCGCGGCCCGATCGCCGGCTGAGATTCCGGTGGTCGTTCCGTGACGGGCGTCGACGCTCACGGTGAAGGCGGTGCGGTTCGCTTCGGTGTTCGCACTCACCATCAACGGCAATTCCAGCTCGTCGAGGCGGTCGCCCGTCATCGGCATGCAGATGACCCCGGAGGTGTGGCTCAGGAAGAACGCGATGTTCTCCGGGGTGGCGAATTCCGCCGCCATGATGAGGTCGCCTTCGTTCTCGCGATCCTCGTCGTCCACGACCACGACGATCTCGCCCCGGCCGATGGCGGCCACGGCCTTGTCGATCTCAGCGAACGGCATCTACGTGTCTCCTGTCGTCTTATTCATCATGCTTTCGACGTACTTGGCGATCAGGTCGACTTCGAGGTTGACGCGATCGCCCGGACGGCGGCGCCCGAGCGTGGTCACGTCGCTGGTATGCGGGATGAGCGCGACGGTGAAGCCGTCGGGCAACGCCTTGACGACGGTGAGGCTCACCCCGTCCACCGTGATCGAGCCCTTCTCGACGACGTAGCGCATCAGGTCGGCGGGCATGCGCACTTG
>JACDEA010000469.1 GCA_013816725.1 Actinomycetota bacterium | reverse complement strand
GCACATGACGCTTGGTGCCGGTCAGCGCGCCGGCCCGAAGCGCGATGCCCTTCTCCCCGAACCCGCGTGATGGTTCGATCCACGCCGGCACCGTTATGCGCTCGCTGCCGGGAGTGCCGAGGATGCCGGCGCAGATCACCGAGCTGGCGAAATGCGGCGACGGGGCGAGCGACCGGCCGAACTCCCCATAGACGATGGCGGCGTCGAGCATCGACAGCTCCGTCATGTCGAGGAGGCCGGTGTCGCCCAGGGCCGTCCACAGCTTTTCCGGGTAGCCGACGGGGTCGTCCTCGAGCTGGCGCACGACGGTGAGATCGGCGTGGCGCTGGCACAAGCCCCGCACGGTTTCGCGCAGCAGGTCCTGTTCCTCGGTGAATGTCAGGTCCATTGGCCTAGGGCCTCCATTGGTCGGCCTTGCGGGCCCATGGGTTGTCAGCGTCGTCGGCTGGTACGGCAACGCGCGCCGTGCAGGTGGTCGCCAGCCGCTCATCGGCGTGGAGCGCGATGTCGAGAGTGATCCAGCGACAGCCGGCGTCGTCGGTCTCGTCGCCGGTAAGGGAGCCGGTGAAGCGCATGACGTCGCCGGGGAAAATCGAATCGCGGATTCGGAATGTGATGCGGCCCAGTCGTCCCTTCGGCCCGGTCCAGTCGGTGATGTAGCGCTCGAACCACGCCGCCAGGTTGGGCGTGTTCATGAAGATGTCCTTGGTGCCGTTGCGGTTGACGGCGAAATCGTGATCGTGGTGCATCGGCCGCCAGTCGCGCGACGCCAGTGCACCGAGCACGACCGTCGTGGCCGTCACGTCGTAGGTGAGGGTCGGCAGCGCGTCGGCGGCTGTGTCTCCGGGGGCTCCGCCCCCGAACCCCATGGATGCCCGGCTCGCTGGCGCTCGCTCGGCGGCTGTGTCTCCGGGGGCTCCGCCCCCGGACCCCATTGATGCCCGGCGCGCTGGCGCTCGCTCGGTCATCGCTTGTACCCGAACCCGGTGTAGCTCTCGACGCCGACCAGCGCACCGTTCTGGTTGGTGTACTCGACGTCGATGACCCAGAAGCGACCGGTCCCGAGCTTCGTCGTCTTTTCGTCGCTCACCGACTTCAACACCTGCGCGCTGGTTATGACGTCACCGGGACGAATCGGCTCGTAGAACACGATCGTGTTGTCGGTCATCACCGCCTCGGGCAGGCCGTACTGCTCCTTGAGGTCGAAATGCACCTGAAGCGGAAGTGCCTGTTCCGTGCGGCCCGGTGCCCAATGGTGCGGCCGGAACCACACTGACAGCATCGTCGGCGGGGCGATGGGACCGCCGGTGATCGCTTCGGCCACGTCGTCGTCCCAGAACAGTGGGTTCCTGTTCTCCACCGACGCGCACGACGTCCAGATGTAGCCCCGCTCGACCGGGAACTTGCCGGTGACCTCGTACTGGCGCTCGCCGATCACGGCGCGCTGCCCGCCAGCATGTAGCCGACCTGGCGGAAGTCGCCGCTCGGCGCGTCGACGAACGCGCCCCGCGCCGCGTACTGCTCGTCGTCGACGATCTCGGGAACCGACAACACCGGAGCGACGCACGTGTCGGCCGGGCCGAGTTCGACCACCCACTCGTCACGGGTCCGGGTGGCGAAGGCGGTGGCCAGATCGGTGCGCACCTGGGATTGGGACGCGTCGTCGGTCTGGTGATCGATCCACCGTTCGAGGCCGAGCGCCCGGCACAGGTTGGCCCAGAACCGCGGCTCGATGGCGGCCACGGTGAGCCACTTGCCGTCGCCGCATTCGTAGGCCGCGTAGCAGGCAAAGCGTCCGGTGAGGAGGCCGTGACCGGGACTCGGCTCGATGTCCACGGCCAGGTACTCGTCGACGTTGAGCGCCATCAGGGCCAGCACGCCGTCGGCGATCGAAACGTCGAGGTAGGCGCCGGTGCCGGTGGAAGCGCGCCGCACGAGCGCAGCAAGGATCGACATGACCGCGTGCATCCCGCCGCCGGCGCTGTCGGCGATGGTCGCGCCTGGGAGCCCACCTGCCGGACCTGACGTGTGGAGGTAGCCACCGACGCCGAGGTAGTTCAGGTCGTGACCGGCCCACTGCGAACGCGGGCCGGTCTGCCCGAAGCCCGTCGTCGAGCAGTAGACGATCCCAGGATTGCCGGCGCTGACCGCCGGGTAACCGACGCCCAACTTGTCGACCACGCCGGGCCGAAAGCTCTCGATGATGACGTCGGCACTGGCGGCG
>JACDEA010000054.1 GCA_013816725.1 Actinomycetota bacterium | reverse complement strand
ATGTCGATCAGGGGCGAGCCGGTGGCCTCGGTCCACCCGAGGACGCCCTGGCTCAACGGGTCCGATCCGCTCTCCTCGTCTTCGGGCAACGGCGGGATGCCGGCGTCGGCCAGGATCTTGTCGGCGTAGTCCCAGTGCGCCTTGCTGATCATCCCGTAGAGCTGGCTCGAGAGGTCCTTGGTGTCGCTCAGGCCCTGCTCACGGTCGACGCTCTTGACCGGCATCACCACGTCGACGCCGTAGGGCTTGCCCTCGACGTGCTCGTCGATCCAGTTCAGTTCGATCTCGAGCTGGTCGGGGCTGAACGCCAGCGCACCGAGGACGCCGAGGCCGCCGGCCCGGCTCACGGCGGCGGCGACATCCCGGCAGTGCGTGAAAGCGAAGATCGGAAACTCGATGCCGAACATCTCGCACAACCGGTTCTGCATGGCGGCCCCTTCGCTAGAACGTGTTCTAGCGGACGTTAGTCCCGGCCGCCGGCGGCGGCTTTGTGGCCGCGCGCAGGCTGGCCGACGACGGCGGCGGCCGCTACATTTCTATAACCGGTTTCACTTTTGAGGCCAGAAGAGTCGGCGAGAAGAGAGGGCGTTCGTGGAGTTCGGGCTGTTCCTACAGGGGTACGTGCCGGGGCCGGGCGCTCACGACCCGGACGCCGAGCACGCCGCGCTGCTGCGGGAGGCCGAACTCGTCGAACTGGCCGACAAGACCGGCTGGAAATACGCCTGGTTCTCCGAGCACCACGCGCTCACCGAGTACAGCCACATCTCGTCGAGCGAAGTGATGATGGGCTACCTCTTCCGGGGCACCGAGCGCATCCACCTCGGGTCCGGGATCTTCAACCTCAGCCCGCGCGTCAACCACCCCGTGCGCAACGCCGAGCGGGTGACGATGCTCGACCAGCTTTCGTCAGGCCGCTTCGAGTTCGGCACCGGACGGGGCGCCGGCTCGCACGAAGTCGCCACCTTCAACATCGATGACACGTCGTCGACCAAGAGCGAGTGGGACGAAGTGATCTGGCAGTTCCGCAAGATGTGGGAGTTGGAGGACTACACGTTCCAAGGCCAGCACTTCCAGCTCGACACGCCACACAACATCCTGCCCAAGCCCTACAGGGGCGTGCATCCGCCGATGTGGGTCGCCTGCGGCAACCCGCCCACGTTCGAGAAGGCCGGCAGACTCGGCATCGGCGCGCTGGGCTTCAACTTCTCCCCCATCCACGACATGAAGCCGATGATCGACTCGTACAAGCAGGGGATCGCCGACTGCACCGAGCCGGTCGGCCGCTACATCAACGACAACATCATGCTGACGAACGCGGTGCTCTGTTTCGAAGACGGCGACCGCGCCCGCGACCTGGCCGCCAAACCCGACCGCGGCTACCTCTACACACTCGTTTGCCTCTACCACGACACGTTCCCGAAGCCCGACTGGGCCCCGGTGTGGCCCGATCCCCCGCTGCAACTCGACCGCGAAGGCGTGGAGCGTGTCATCAACATGGGCGGTCTCCTCTGCGGCACGCCCGACGAGGTATGCGAGCAGCTCAAGGCCTACGAACAGACCGGCGTCGACCAGGTGTCGTTCGGCTTCCCGAGTCATCTCAGCCACGACGAGGCGATGGAGTGCATCGAGCTGTTCGGCACCAAGGTGATCCCCGAGTTCGACAAGGACCCGGTGCACAGCACGACGCGCTACCGCAACGCCGCCCACGCCGCCCGCTAGCCCGTCACCGAGAAGGGCACGTTCACGTAGCCGGCCACGTTGGACATCGTCACCCGCCGCAGCCCGGCCTCGTCGATCGCGAACGTTGGCCAGCGGCGGCGGATCTCCTCGAGAGCGACGCGCGCTTCTAGCCGGGCGAGGTGCGCGCCGATGCACGCGTGGGCGCCGTGGCCGAACCCGAGGGCGATGTGGTGGTCGCGGGTGATGTCGAACTGGTCGGGCCGGTCGTAGGCCCGCTCGTCGCGCGTCGCCGATCCAGTGAGTAGCAGCACCGGCGTGTCCGCGGGGATCGTAACGCCTTCGAAGCTGACGTCGGCCACCGCGTAGCGGCCTTGATATTGCGACGGCGGCACGTATCGCAGCACCTCTTCGACGGCGCCGGGGATGGCGGCGGCGTCGTCGAGCACGAGCCGCCACTGATCTGGATTGCGGGCGAACAGCACGACGGCGCTGCCGATGAGCTTGGTCACCGTCTCGCTGCCGGCGGCGGCGAGCAACACCGCGAAGCTGGCCACTTCGATGTCGCTCAGGCCGGCCTCGCACAGCGCGCTCATCATGTCGTCGCCCGGGTGACCGCCCTTCTCCTGGGCCAGTTCGAAGAGGTATCCGCCCAGCGCGATCGCGGCGCGGAACGCCGACTTGGGCGGCTTGGGGTTCCCCGGTTCGCGGTGAAGCATCTCGTCGGTCCAGTGGCGGATCTGTTGGCGGCCGTCGGGCGGCACGCCGAGCAGCGCGCTGATGACTTCGACGGGAAAGGGCGCCGAGAAGTCGGCGACGATGTCGAACTCCGACCGGCCGTCCAGCCGATCGAGGAAATCGGCTTCCACAGATCGCACGAGCGGCTCGAAGTTGGCGATCGCACGTGGTGTAAAGGCGCGGCTGACCAGCGCCCGCAAGCGATCGTGCTCGGGCGGGTCCATGACGATCACGTTGTTGGCGATGGACGGGCCCGGCACGACGAGGTCGTCGAGCGACACACCGTGGGTGCTGCTGAAGGTCTGCCAGTCGCGGTGGGCGCGCAGAACGTCGTCGTACCGCGAGAGCGCCCAGAAGCCCCGCTCCTCGTTGTGGTACACGGGCGCGTTGTCGCGCAACCACTTGTAGACGTCGGTGGGGTCCTCGAAAAACTCCTCGGAGTACGGATCGAAGCGCACGTCGTACAGAATGGCGCGATATGCGAGGCATCGTCGGGGCGTCCGGCTACATCCCACGCGGGCGGCTCGATCTGGCCACAATCGCGCCGGTCAGCGGCAGCGGCGGTGGGAAGGGCGTTCGCAGCGTCGCTTCCTACGACGAGGACACCACGACGATGGCCGTCGAGGCCGGCCGGCTCGCGCTGCGGTCGGTTCCGGATATCCGACCCGACACGCTGTGGTTCTCCACCGTCACGCCCGCCTACGTCGACAAGACCAACGCCACCGCGATCCACGCCGCCCTGCGCCTCGATGCCGGGGCCGCCGCCATCGATCTCGGCGGCGCGCAACGGTCAGCGATTGGTGCGCTTTCGATCGCGCTGCGGAGCACCGGCGTCCAACTCGTCGTCGCCGCCGACCTGCGTACCGGCCTGCCCGGGAGCAGCGATGAGGCAGCCGGCGGTGACGGCGCCGCCGCGGTCATCGTGGGCGACACCGGTCTGATAGCCGAATTCCTGGGCGGCGCGTCGATGACGGCGGAGTTCCTCGACCGGTGGCGTACGCCGGGTGACGTCCGGTCCAAGGTCTGGGAGGAGCGGTTCGGTGAGACGAAATACACCGCGCTGGGGCAGCGGGCCTGGCAAGAGGCGCTCAAGACCGCGGGGGTCGAGCCCGACACCGTCGACCGGGTCGTGATCACCGGGCTGCACGGACGGGCGGCCCGCGCCGCGGGCGGACGTCTGAAGCGGCCGATCGTCGACGACCTCGGGATCGGCAACACCGGTGCCGCCCACCCGCTCCTGCTACTCACCGCCGCGCTGGAGACCGCAGCGCCGGGCGAGACCATCGCGCTGGTCGTCCTCGCCGACGGCGCCGACGTCGCCCTCTTCCGAGCGACCGATGCGATCGCCGCGCGGCGATCGCCGCGGCCGGTGGCCGCGCAAGCGCAGTCCGGTGCCGACGTGCCCTACGGGAAGTTCCTTTCGTGGCGTGGTGTGCTGCCGACGGAACCACCCCGGCGACCCGAGCCGGCGCGACTGTCGGCGTCGGCCGCCGGTCGCAGTGAGCAGTGGAAGTTCGGCTTCGTCGCGGCCCGCGACCCCGGCAGTGGCGATCCGCAGCTCCCGCCCCGCCCGTCGGGCGGTGAGCCCGTGCCCATGGCCGATGTGGCCGGGACGATCGCCACGTTCACCGTCGACCGGCTGGCCTACTCCCCCAGCCCGCCGATCGTGTTCGCCATCGTCGACTTCGACGGCGGCGGGCGCCTGCCAGTCGAGCTGACCGACGTGCGACCCGATGAGGTGCGGATCGGTGGCCGCGTGGAGATGACATTCCGCAAGCTGTCGACCGCCGACGGCATCCACAACTACTTCTGGAAAGCCCGCCCGGTCGTGCCGGAGGCGCGCAAGGAGACAGTCGTGCCGGAGGCGCGCAAGGAGACAGTCGTGCCGGAGGCGCGCAAGGAGACAGTCGTGCCGGAGGCGCGCAAGGAGACAGTCGTGCCGGAGGCGCGCAAGGAGACAGATGTCCAGTAACGGGATCCGCGACCGCGTTGCCATCATCGGGATGGGGTGCACAAAGTTCGGCGAGCACTGGGACCTCGGCGCCGACGACCTGATGGTCGCCGCGGCCAACGATGCGTTCGCCAGCGCGGGGATCGACAAGGCCGCCGTCGACGCGTACTGGCTGGGTACCGCGCAGACGGGCATGAGCGGCATCACGTTGGCCCGACCACTCGAGCTACAGGCCAAGCCCGTCACGCGAGTGGAGAACTACTGCGCCAGCGGGTCCGAGGCGCTGCGGCAAGCGGCCTACGCGGTGGCCGCCGGCGCCTACGACGTGGCCATGGCCGTCGGCGTCGAGAAGGTCAAGGACAGCGGATATCAGGGCCTGAACGCCAACAACCCGCCCAACGACGGCACCGGCCGCACGCTGACCGCGGCGGCCATGTTCAGCATGGTGGCGCCGGCCTACGCCCGTAAGTACGGCGTGAGCGACGGCGAGATCCGCGACGCCATGGCCCACATCGCGGCCAAGAACCATTTCAACGGCGCCCGCAACGAACGGGCGCAGTTCCGCCGCGAGGTGAGCGTCGAGACCATCTGCTCGGCGCCGGCCGTCGCCGGCACGCTCGGGCTCTACGACTGCGCCGGCGTGGCCGACGGTGCTGCCGCCGCCATCGTGGTGCGGGCCGAGGATGCCCTTCGGTACGTGAAGGACCCGCTCTACATCAAGGCGCTGTCATTCGTCGCCGGCAACGGCAACGGGTTGGCCGATCCCTCGTACGACTACACGACGTTCCCCGAAGTCGTACAGGCGGCCACCGACGCCTACGCGCAGGCGGGCATCACCGAACCGCGGTCGCAGCTGGCCATGGCCGAAGTGCACGACTGCTTCACGCCGACCGAACTGGTGTTGATGGAGGACCTCGGCTTCAGCGACCGCGGTATTGCGTGGAAGGAAGTGCTGGCCGGCGCCTTCGATCTCGACGGCGATCTTCCGGTCAATCCCGACGGCGGTCTGAAGAGCTTCGGGCACCCCGTCGGCGCATCGGGCTTGCGGATGTTGTTCGAGCCGTGGCTGCAACTACGGGGCGAGGCGCCACCTGAGCGGCGCGTAGCCAATGACCGCCGTTTGGCCCTCACGCAGAACCTCGGCGGGTACCCCGGGGAGATGGTGGCGTTCGTATCGATCGTGGGAACCGACTCGACGTGAGCGATCTCCCGCTCACGGGGGTACGGATCCTCGCGGCCGAGCAGATGCAGGCATTGCCGTATGCCACGCAGTTGCTGGGCCGGATGGGCGCCGACGTCGTCAAGGTCGAACCGCTGGGCGGCGAGTCGGGGCGGGCGTCGCAGCCGGGCGGCGCCACGTTCGTTCGCAACAACCTGGGCAAGCGCAGCATCGCCGTCGACCTCAAGTCGGAGGCGGGGCGGCAGCTGTTCCTCGACCTCGTGCCGCGGTTCGACGTCGTCGCCGAGAACTTCAAGGCGGGGACGATGGCGAAATTCGGGCTCGGGTACGACGCGTTGCGCGAAGTCCACCCACGGGTGATCTATGTGTCGGTGTCAGGCTTCGGCGCCGGCGACTCGCCGTACGCCGACTGGCCGGCCTACTCGTCGATCGTCGAGGCGATGTCGGGGATCTACGAGTACACGCGGCGGCCGGGCGAAGCACCCCGAGCCAACCCAGTGGGCGCGCTGGGCGACATCTCCGCCGCGTTGTTCGCCGCCATCGGGGTGCTGGCCGCTTTGCGGTGGCGAGACCGCACAGGCGAGGGCCAGCAGGTGGACATCGCCATGTTCGACGCCACCGTTGCCATGACCGACATCGTCACCAACCTGGCGTCGCTGGGCCAGCCGCGCATGCCGTATCCCCCGCCTTTCATCCTCGACACCTTCAGGGCGGCCGACGGGTGGTTTGTGATGCAGCTCGTACGCGAGCACCAGTTCACCCGGCTGGCACACGTCGTCGGACAACCACAGTGGATCGACGACGCGCGCTTGGCGACGCGCGCCGGTTGGGGCACGCACCTTGACGACGTCATCCGACCGGGCGTCGAGGCGTGGGCGGCGGCGCGCAGCAAACTCGACGCCGCTCGCCAGCTGACCGCCGCAGGTGTGGCCGCCGGCCCCTGCAACGACGCGGCCGAGGTGATCGCCGATCCGCACCTCCGCGGACGGAACATGCTGACGGAGGTCGACGGTGGCGCGCTGGTTCCCGGCAACCCCGTCAAGTTGTCCGCCGTGCATGCCGGTCCCGATGGTGCGCTGCCGGGCGTCGGCGCCGACACCGTCGACCTCCTGCAGACCGAGTTGGGGTTGAGCACCGACGCGATCGCGGCGCTCGCCGCCGACGGCGTCGTCTCTACCGCGTGATCCGCCGCTTGATCGTCGCCGGGACGCTGCTCGCCATCGTGGTGGCGGTGGTGGCGACGGCCCGGCTGTTCGTGTTCCCGCGCACCCACACACCACTGCAAGCCGACGCGGTGGTCATGTTCGTTGGCGGGCGTGGCGAGCGACTGGACACCGCGCTCGGCCTCGTAGAGGCGGGCGTTGCCAAGAACCTCGTGATCCCGAACGGCACGGTCGACACGTGGCCGCAGGCCAACCGACTGTGCCGAGGCAAACACAGCTTCACCGTCACGTGCCCCAGCCCCGACACCGACACGACGCGGGGCGAGGCGCGGGCGATTGCCGCGGTGGCCCGCCGTCACAACTGGGACCACGTGGTGCTGGTGACGTCGACCTATCACGTGACGCGGGCCCGGCTGCTCATGTCACGCTGCTTCGACGGGAAGGTCGACGCCGTGGAGGCACGTCCCGGCGTCACCATTGCCCGCTTCTTTTCGCGCGTCACCCACGAGTGGGCCGGACTAGGCGAGGCGGTGCTCGTCAACAACGGCTGCTAACTGGCAGCGCTCCTCGCCGGGACCGGCCCCGCCCGAGACGGCGGGAAGAATGGCCACCTCAGCGCCAACCGGGATCGGGGTGTCCAGCCCGCCGGTGAAGCGGACGTTTTCCTGACCGACGAAGACGTTGACGTGCCGGCGAATCGCGCCCTGGTCGTCGACCGTTCGATCCTTCACACCGGGATAGCGCGCGCCGATGGCGTCGATGACACCGGCAAGGGTCACGTCGCCGTCGACCTCGATCGTCACGTGCCGCTGACCGCCGGAGTACTTCGCCAGTGCCGACGCCAGGGTCACAGTGACGGGCATCGTCAGTCGAGCGCGGCGGCCCGGACCGAGAGGATCGGTGGCAGATTCGTCGCGACCCGTTTCCACGACTCGCCCTCGTCGGCCGACGCGTACAGGTCGCCCGACCGGGTCCCGAAGTACAGGCCGGCCGGATCCATGCCGTCGGTACAGAAGGCGTCGCGCAGCACCGCGAGGTACGCGCCCTGCTGCGGCAGGCCCTTGGTGAGCGGCTCCCACGACTCGCCGGCGTCCGTCGTCCGATACACGCGACACTTCCCGCCCGCCGTCCAGCGCTCCATGGGCGAGTCCATAGGGATGACGTATGCGGTGTCGCGCCGCTGCGGATGGGCAACGATCGGGAAGCCGAAGTTCGACGGGACACCGCCGTTGAGCTCCACCCATTTGTCACCGAAATCGTCGCTGCGGAACAGACCGCCGTGGAACTGCATGTAGAGGCGATCCGGGTTCTCGGGATCGGCGGACACCTTGTGCACGCACTGGCCGTACTCGGGAAAGTTGTCGGGCTGGTCGACCTCGTGGATGCCGGTGTTCGACGCCCGCCAGGTACCCCCGCGGTCGTCGCTGCGATACACGCCGGCGGCCGAGATGGCCACGAGCAGTCGCTGCGGATCGTCGCGATGGGTCAGGATCGTGTGGAGGCACAGGCCGCCGCCGCCCGGCTGCCACTTGGGGCGGTGCGGGTGGTTCCACAGGCCTTCGACCAGCGCGAACGTCTCGCCGTTGTCGTCCGAGCGGAACAAAGACGCCGGCTCGACGCCGGCGTAGACCACGCCGGGCTCGTCAGCGCCGCCGGGGCGAACCTGCCAGATGTGATCGACCGACGCGCCAGCACCCTCCGGGAACTTGATGTTGCCGACCTCGGGGTCGGTCCAGGTCTTTCCCAAGTCGTCGCTGGCCCGCACCGCCGAGCCCCAGTAGAAGCTGGAACTCCCGGCAAAGAGCCGGGGCGTCTCACCGCGTCCGTCGATGGCGACGGAGTACACCTCCTCGCCGGTGAGCAGCGGGCGGCTCGTCTTGAACTTGGGCCGCTCATCCGACCGCAACACGAACGCACCCTTCGACGTCCCAACCGCAATGATCGCAGCGCTCATGCCGGCGACCATACCGGCGCGGCGCGGGCCCGGCTACCGCCAGGCCCACACCGGCTGTTCGAAGTGGGCGACGCGCGTCGGGCGACCGTGGAGGACGACCTCACGGAATTGGTAGAGGACTGCGGCGGTCGGCGCGTGAATCCATCCGCCGCGCATCTGCACCTGGATCACGGGTTGATCGCTCTCGTCGATGGTCAGCAAGCGAGGCTCCTGATCGATGTCCACCAGGGGCACGAGGTAGATCGCGGCCACCTCGTCGGGGTTGGGCTTTAGTTCCATCTCGGTCGGCCCCCACACCACGACGGGAGTGATGACGAACCCGGAGCGGGTCACGTAGTCGTCGAGAAGGCCGACCACGTCGGCGTCGACGCAGGTGAGGCCGATCTCCTCCTCCATCTCGCGCAGCGCGGCAGCGACGGGGGTCTCGCCGTCGTCGATGCGACCGCCCGGGAGCGCGTACTGGCCGGCGTGGGCCCGCAGGCCGGCGGCCCGGCGGGTGAGGACGATGCACGGCTCGCCCCCGTCGTTGGTGACCGAGCACAGCACGACCGCCGAGTGCCGTTGCTCGGGGCCGGGCACCACCTCGACGCGGTCGAACCGGGCCAGGTTGGCCGCCCAGTCCGTTCGCATGTCCCCGACCGTAGGTTGTCGGGATGCCCGACGAGCCCACCGTGACGCTCGAGCGCTGGTCTGGCCCGTGGCCGGCCGACGATCCCGACGCCAACTTCAAGTCCGAGATCGCGCTCTACGCCAACGTCGACCCGTTGTCCACGGTGACGGACCTGGCCGCCAACATCGATGTGCCCGTTGGCGCCATCGTGCGCTACGTCCTCGGCCGGTGGGCCACCGGCGGCAGCGGCGCCGCGCTTGAACTCGGTCCCTCGATGGTCAACCGTCTGGCCGAGGTCTGCCGCACGGCCGAGGCCGCCGGCACGGACACCGCCCGCTTGGCGGCCTACGACCAACTCCGCCAGATGATCGAGTGGCTCACCCTCCCCTTCACCGACGACGGCGGCGGCTACTAGCAGCCAGCTCCCGCGTACTGACAGTTGAAACGCGCGATATAGCGC
>JACDEA010000468.1 GCA_013816725.1 Actinomycetota bacterium | reverse complement strand
CTGGAGGACGCCGAGGTGCCCCCGCTGCTCCCCGCGCTGGCCTACGCGACCGGTGACACGTCGCTGCTGCGCGACGACCTGCGGCCCAACCCGCTGATGCTGGCGCTGCCGCAGGGCGGCCTCGACGCCGACCAGCAGGCGGCCGCTCGCCAACTGGCGCTCGACGCGTTGATCAAGTTCCGCGACGGCGGGTGCCAGCCGGCGCCGCTGCCGTCGGATGCACGGCTTCTCGAGATCATGGAGTACGCGGTCGGTGGCGCGGAGATGAGCGCGTACCTCCCCCTTCTCGAGGAGGAGCTGTCGTATCGGGGCGAGGACCGCCGCGCGCCCGGTTGGCACGTGCGCGACGTCGCCGCGGACGGCGCCGATCTCGACTTCAACGTGGTGATCATCGGCGCCGGCATGTCAGGACTGCTGGCCGGCCACCGCTTGCAACAAGCGGGCGTCGCGTTCGTGATCGTCGAGAAGAACGACGACGTCGGCGGCACCTGGTACGAGAACAGCTATCCGGGTTGCCGGGTCGACAACCCCAACCACAACTACAGCTACGCCTTTGCCCAGCGCCACGACTGGCCGTTTCACTTCTCCACCCAGGACGTCCTCTACGACTACTTCCGGCGCTGCGCCGACGTCTTCGGGTTGCGGGACCACATCCGCTTCGGGACCGAGGTCGACAACGCGGTGTGGTCCGACGACGCTCTGCGCTGGTCGGTCACCGTCCGCACACCGGCCGGCGACCGCGAGACCCTCGTGGCCAACGCGGTGATCAGCGCGGTAGGTCAGCTGAACCGCCCGTCGCTCCCCGACATCGCCGGCGTCGAGTCCTTCGAGGGTCCCGCCTTCCACTCGGCCCGGTGGGACCACGGCGTCGACCTCACCGGCAAACGGGTCGCGGTCATCGGAACCGGCGCCAGCGCCGTGCAGTTCATCCCCGAGATCGCCCCCGACGTGAGCGAGCTGGTCGTGTTCCAGCGGACGCCACCGTGGCTGGGGCCGACGCCGGAGTACCACGAGCGCGTCTCTGACGGCCTGCGATGGCTGTACGCGCATGTGCCGTCGTACAGCGAGTGGAACCGCTTCTCGATCTTCTGGAAGATGGGCGACGGCGTACTCGACAACGTTCGGGTCGACGAGGCCTGGGAGTCCGACGGGTCGTCGGTCAGCGCGCTCAACGACTTCGTGCGCATGATGCTCACCGAATACATCAAAGCCGAGTTCGCCGGCCGCCCCGACCTGTTGGACGCCGCGCTGCCGAACTATCCGCCCGGCGCCAAGCGCATGCTGCGCGACAACGGCGTGTGGGCGGGCACGCTCAAGCGCGACAACGTGCGGCTCGTCACCGAGTCGATCGGCGAGATAACGGCGAAGGGCATCGTCACCGCCGACGGTGAGGAGCACCAGGTCGACGTCATCGTCTACGGCACCGGCTTCCAGGCGTCGCAGTTCCTGACGCCGATGACGGTGAAGGGGGCCGGCGGCATCGACCTGCACGAGCACTGGGCCGGGGACGCCCGCGCTTATCTCGGCGTGACGGTCCCCGGCTTCCCGAACCTGTTCTGCCTCTACGGACCGAACACCAACATCGTCATCAACGGCAGCATCGTGTACTTCTCCGAATGCGGCGTCCGCTACATACTCGGCCTTGTCGAGCTGCTGCTGAAGTCCGGCCAGCGGGCGGTCGACATACGGGCCGACCTGCACGACGAGTTCAACGCGGCGGTCGACGCCGAGAACCGGGCCATGGCCTGGGGGCGGTCCGAGGTGAACAGCTGGTACAAGAACGCGCACGGGCACGTCGCCCAGAACTGGCCGTTCACGCTCTTGGAGTACTGGCAGCGGACGCTGCGCCCGACGCCGGAGGACTACGCGCTGCTTCCTGGGTAAGACCCGAGCGTGGCCCGCGGTCGCGCACACGTCGGATGCTCCGGTTGGATCTACAAGGACTGGCGCGGCGTCGTGTATCCGGCCGACCTTTCGCAGCGGCGCTGGTTCGAGTTCTACGCAGGAATGTTCGACACCGTCGAGATCAACAACACCTTCTACCGGTTGCCGCCGGCGACGACGGTCGAGCACTGGGCCCAGCAGGCGCCGCCCGGGTTCACCTACGCGGTGAAGCTGGGTGGCTTCGGGTCGCACCGCATGAAGCTGCGCGACGCGGCGTCGTGGCTGCCGAACCACCTCGACCGGGTATGTCGTCTCGGTCCGTCGCTGGGCCCCACGCTCGTGCAACTAC
>JACDEA010000467.1 GCA_013816725.1 Actinomycetota bacterium | reverse complement strand
GGTCGAAGGCGGTGGGCTTGATCTCATACGCCGACTCGAAAAGTTCGGCCGTCTCGCCGAAGTTGTACCCGGCCTTGAAGGCCAGCGTGTTCGACGCCTCGACCACGGGGTTCTTGCCGAAGCGATCCTTGATCCACTCGATGGTGGGCTCGACGGGCCGCGTGTACATCCAGCTGATGACCCCCAACGCGAACAGGTTCTTGCTGCGTTCGGCGTCGCGCGGCTTGGCCCCGGCCTCCTTGGTGGCCTCGATGGTGAGGGTGGTCATCGGCACCTCGTAGACCGTGAACGCGTCGAGGCTGCCGTCGGTGAGCGGGTTGGTCTCGTACCCGGCCTTGGCCAGGTTCCGCTCTTCAAAGGTGTCGCTGTTGACGACGAGCGTGCCGCCGCGAGGCACGTCGTGCAGGTTGGCCCTGAGGGCCGCCGGGTTCATGGCCACCAGCACCGACGGCTGGTCGCCCGGCGTGAGGATGTCGTGGTCGCTGATGTTGACCTGGAAGGCGCTGACGCCGGCCAGCGTTCCTGCCGGCGCCCGAATCTCGGCCGGGAAGTCCGGCAGCGTGGACAGGTCGTTGCCGAACACCGCGCTGGCGCTGGTGAATCGGTCGCCGGTGAGCTGCATCCCGTCGCCCGAGTCACCGGCGAACCGGATGACGACGTGGTCGAGCGGCTCGGGATTGCGCTCGCGGGACGCGATGTCAGTCACTTCTTCTCCTGCGTATGAGGACACTCCATCCTAGTGGCCGCGTTCGGTGTTTCTCCGCCGGTCTGACCACTCCACGGTGCGCGGATTCGGCCGAAACGGGGACTACGGGCTGAGGCGTTGCCGGGCCCGCTCGATGGCGGTGTCGACACGCTTGCCCTTGTGAGCCGGCACGACGGTGTCGGCCACCACCTCGGTACGGCTGCCGGTCCCGTTGACGGTCCGGAAGAACCGCCGGCGCACCCGACCGATGACCGTGACGTTCTGATCGACGTCGAGCGCCAGCGCGCTGGCCGGCGGATCGGGCCACACGACGGGCACCGTTTCGTTTCCGGCCGGCCCGGCCACGGTGACCTCGAGGTTCACCAGCCGGTCGCCCGACTGCAGGATCCTTTCGGCCGCGGGCCGCGACAGCCGTCCCGTGAGGGCTACGACGTTCATCATTCACTTCTCCTCGCTTGTGAGTAGCAGCGGGGGAAGCGCTTGGAAGCAGCGTAGCGACGCGCTGTGTCATCGCAGCGCGCCGGGTTCGGGACCGGACGAGGCGGTGCTGCTATCGAAGGGCGCGCAGGCGGTCCCGAGTGTCGAAGAACTCGGGGTCGTAGTGGTCTATGCGGCGAAACAGGTCGCGGGCGCGGGGGACGTCTCCCGCCTTGTCATAGAGGTCGGCCAGGGCGTACCAGACGCGCAGGTGGTGCAGTCGCGGGCGCTTGGGATCGGCTTTTGTCTGCTCGAGCAGGGCGATGGCGGCCGGGATCTCGCCGCGGTCGGCCCGGGCGCCGGCGGTGACGATGCGGCCTTCGGCAACCAGCTCGGCGCTGGGTGACGCCTCTCGCAGTTCGTCCCACAGGGCGTCGATCGGCTTCCAGCGCTTGAGGGCCCGGTAGCAGTCGGCCAGGACGGGGTGCTGGTCGACGGCGCCGCTGATGTCGGCGTAGGCCCGCAACTCCTTGGCCGCGTCCCGGTAGCGGCCCATCCGGTAGAGGCTCAGGCCGTACAACTCCCGGATACCGGGGACGTTGGGAGCGATCTCCGACAGTGGCTTGAGGATGCGGATGGCGTCGGGAAACCGCTCGTGCTCGAAGGCATTGGCCGCCTCCTTCAGGCGTTGGTTGAGGCGAGGGCCTCTCCCCTGCTGCACTGAGCGGCTGATCTCGGCGGCCAGCTCCGGATCGATCAGCGTTTCCTTAGCGATGCGGCGACCGGCGCCCTTCTTCTTCTGGGGCCGCGCCTTCGGCCGGTCCTCGACCCAGCGATCGTCGTCGCGGATCGGCGGCCCGGTGTCGCGGTCGCGGGCCTTTTTCATGGCGTCGCGCCAGGCGCCCGAGGCCGTCGCCTCGTCCTCCGACAGTGTGCCGGCACCGTGGCGCGCGACCTTGCCCCACTTCTTGGGCCCGCGGGGCTGGGTTTTGGGCGGGTCCAACCGCTTCCGTACTTCTTCGACCGGCCGGGGGCTGCGCCCCCTCCCCCCATCGCGCCCCGGCTCGCTGGCGCTCGCTCGGTCGACCGGCCGGGGGCTGCGCCCCCTCCCCC
>JACDEA010000053.1:4540-9774 GCA_013816725.1 Actinomycetota bacterium | reverse complement strand
TGGCTGGGCGCCGGCCTTCTCATCTCGGGCGCGCTGTCGCTGGTCGCGTGGCCGCTCGTCCGGGGCTACGGGCGCTCCGCCGGCAACCCGTCGATACTTCCTCGCAACTACGGCGCCGGCCTCGCCGGAACCCTCATCGTCGTGTGGACCGGGATTCTCGTGTTCGGGGTCCTCCTGCGCCGCCGACGCCCGTCCCAGCCCGAAAGGCCACCCCGATGACCACGCTCACCCCGAAGCAGGAACAGCTCTGCACCGACAGCCGATGGGACTTCTCTGACCTTCGCGCCCTCTTTTTCAGCTGCACGCTCAAGCCGTCGCCGGCGGTGTCGAACACCGAGGGGCTCGCCGAGATCTCGATGGAGATCATGCGGCGCAACGGCGTCACCGTCGACCTCGTCCGAGCCGTCGACCACGACATCGCCACCGGCGTCTACCCGGACATGACCGACCACGGCGTCGCCTCCGACGAGTGGCCGGCGATCTTCGAGCGGGTGCGGGCGGCCGACATGCTCGTGCTCTGCACCCCGATCTGGCTGGGCGAGAAGTCCTCGGTCTGCACGAGGGTGATCGAACGTCTCTACGGCAACTCGAGCGAGTTGAACGAGGCCGGGCAGTACGCCTACTACGGCCGCGTCGGCGGCTGCCTCGTCACCGGCAACGAGGACGGCATCAAGCACTGCGCGATGAACATCCTCTACTCGCTGCAGCACCTCGGCTACGTCATCCCGCCCCAAGCCGACGCCGGCTGGATCGGGGAGGCGGGCCCGGGCCCGTCTTACCTTGACCCCGGCTCGGGCGGCCCGGAGAACGACTTCACCAACCGCAACACCACGTTCATGACGTGGAACCTGCTGCACCTGGCCCGGATGCTCAAGAACGCCGGCGGGATCCCGGCCCACGGCAACCAGCGGTCGGCGTGGGACGCAGGTTGCCGTTTCGACTTCGAGAACCCAGAACACCGCTGAGCAACACCGGCTTCACCACCCACCCGGCGTCACGAGCCGCAACGCCCCAGCCGCCGCCGCCAGGCTGAGCGGGACCAACACCACGCCGACCGCGCTCACTCGACGCCAGTCGGGCCGGGCGCCGACGGACCGCGCCGCCTTCATCCAAACGAACGCTGACAACGAGCCAGTCACCGCCAGGTTGGGCCCAAGGTTGAGGCCCAACAGCAACGCGCGGGGATGATGGACGGCCCGCGCGCTGAACAGTGCCGCCGCTGGCAGGTTGTTCATGACCACCGTGGCGCAGGCGGCGACGACCATCGTCACCGGTCCGCCGCTCGTGCTGAGCAACCGGGTCGGGCCATCCCAGGCGCGAGCCAGCGTGCCCAGCGCCACCGCTACGCCGAAAAGCGCGAGCAACACGAGCGGATCGACGGCATCCACGATGCTCGCCGCGTCGAGACGGCTGCGCCCCACGACGACAACGCATGCCACCGTCGCCAGGACAAAGACGGCAACGGCTGGCGACGCCAGCACGAGAATCAACGCGCCAGTTGCCACGACCAGGAGTGCTGCCGGCCATGGCATCGGCGGCCGCGCCCCCTTATCGCGATCATCGCCATCAGCGCGATCACGCCGAAGGTCGGCGCGCCAGCGGATGATGACGACCGCGGACGTCACGAGTACCGCGGCGACCCACGCCGGGGCCATCCGGCCCGCGAATGTCGCGCCGCTGACGTGGTCGTGGCCGACCACGAGCAGGTTGGTCAGGTTCGATCCCGGCAGCAGCACCGACGCCGCGTTGGTCATGAACAGCGTGCCGTAGAGGAACGCATCCTCACTCATGCGGCGGCGACGCGCCGCGACGATCACCACCGGCGTAAGGAATGCTGCGGCGGTGTCCAGGTTCAACAACGCGGTCGTGATCGCTACGACCGCCAGCGCCGAGCACAGCGCGACTATCGGGCTCCGACCGAACCGGCCGAGATCGTGACCCAGCGCGTCGAACAGCCCCTCGCCGTGGGCGATGGCCCCGACCATGAGGAGCCCGGCGACGAGTACGAAGGGCGGCCACGCCTGCGACGCCGCGTCGTGCGCATCGTTGCCAGCCGCGACTATTGCCGCCGCGCAGCCCGCGGCGCTCCCAACCAGCACGAATAGTCGGACCCGCACGGGGACATCCTCACCCGCCGTCGGCAGCGCACCGAACGAGGCCGATCTGTCGGGTCGCTACCGGGCGTGAACGGTCACGTCGACGCGGTCCGCGTAGAACGCGACGTGCCCGGCGATCGCGGCAACGGGCGCGTATGGGTCGTCGTAGAACCAGACGACGTCGTCGAGCACCTCCCCGTCGGTGACCACGCGGAAGTATCCGGCCACACCCTTGTACGGGCAGTACGTCGAGTGCTCACTGCGCTCCAGCACGGTGGCGTCGACGTCGACCAGCGGCAGATACTGCACCGGCGGGTACGACGCCTCCTGCAACGTCAGTGCCTGGGTTGAATCGGCCAATACCCGGCCGCGCCGGGAGACGACGACGCGTCCGGCGGTCGGCGCGATCGTGATCGGGTGCGCCGAGTCCGGCACGAGCTTGCGACGGTCTGCCATACCACTCTCGGACCGGTCGCCACTCGCCGCTATTCCAGGGGGCACGCTGGACCGTCCTCGACCGCCGGCTCGGTGACGCGCGCGTTTCCTGTCAGACGCGCTCGATGTGAAGTCGCGCGTTCGCGGCGCTGGCGATCTCTCGGATGTGGGCATCGTTCGAGGTCACCACCGCGTCGCGACGCCGTGCGGCACCCTCGACGACGGCGACATCGACGATGTCGTCGTGCGCTGCCTTGCCAGCGAGCACGCCGACTTGGCGTGCCTGTTGCTCGCTCATGTCTTCGACCTCGCACATCGCGAGGAGCCGAGACAGGCTCGCCTGCCGTCCGCCACCCCGCCATGCTTCGGCCAACACCGGCGCGGGCACAGTAGGGACGACCTCCTCGGCGAGGAAGCCGGCGTGTAACGCCCACATGGCTCGGTCGTTGCGTTCGCCGGCGACCAGCGCCCCGGTGTCGTAGGTGACGCCGCGCATCAGGCTGAGCGTCGGCTTGAGCGGGCTTTGGTTCGACCGAGAGCGGCGCGCGCACGCGCGAGCCCCTCTGCGAGCTCCTCCGCAGTGAGCGGTCCGTGTTCCTTCTCCCACGCGGCGAGACCGCGCCGTCCGCCCTCGAGCCGCAATCGGTGCGCGGCGGTGTCCGCCAGCCACGCGCTGAAGGTGGCGCCATCGTCGGCGGCGGCCTTGTCGATTGCCTCGGCCAGCTCCGCCGGCATCGACACCGAGCGCTTCTCACGAGCCATGCCGATGATGGTAGCACAGGTGGTAGGACAAAAGCCTCAGCCCACGCTGGAGCCCGACGCCGTGTCCGTAGCCAGCGGTGCCGCGTTCTATGTCGTCTGTGCGCTGATGGCTGTGGCGGGCACGACGAGGTTGTCCTGCTCGCCGAGTGGTCGAGTCCAGCACGCGAACTCGAGCAGGATCCCGTCTGGATCGAAGAAGTACACCGACCGGATGTACACGCCCTCGTGCAGCGTCTTCGACACCGTCCACTCGCTGTCGTCATGGTTCGAGACGTCGCTGACCGCTACGCCCGCGGCTTGAAGCTTGAGCACGTAGTCGTCAAACTTCTCGACAGGAACGTTGAAAGCGACGTGGTTCATCGATCCGTGCGCTGTCGCCAGGTCGCCCTTGCCCGGCAGCGCTGCGGCCGACGAGACGCCCGGTGCCGCCTGTGGCGCGTTCGGAAACCAGAAGAACGCGACGCAGTCGCCACCACCACAGTCGAAGAAGAAGTGCTGTCCCATGCCCATCGGAAGGTCGATCGTCTTCACCAGCGGCATGCCGAGCACGTTGGTGTAGAAGTCGACCGTGCGGGCCATGTCCTTGCACACGAGCGCGAGGTGGTTGATCCCCGATAGCTCGAACTTGTCGTTCTTGCGTCCCATCACACGCCCTTCGATCGGAGCCATCCCGCGATGAGATCGGCGCATTCGTCGCGCGACCCCTCGTGCTGAAAGTAGTGGTCACCGGAGATGAGCTCGATGGTCTTGTCCGTCGCACCCATCGCATCAAACATCGCGTGGGCGTCGCTCGGGAAGATGCCGGTGTCACCGAGCGACTGCACGAGCAGCGATGGCTGGGTGATCCGACCAAGGTGACCCTCGGCGCGACACTCGGAGTCCTCGAGGCTCCACATCGACAGCCACGACCGGCACGAGTTGGCCCGGCCCAACCCGAACGGGCCGTAGTTCGCTCGCTTCGGGTCGCCGCCGTAGCAACCCCACTTGCGCTCCGACGGATCGAGGTCGAGGTCGGTGAAGCGCAGGTCGGCCCACACCCGGTTGAGCACGAAGACGGTGTCCCAGATGTCGTGCTTTGCAAGCCGGGCGATCTCGTCGTGGCACCACGTGCTGATCTTGTTGTTGCGGGCGACCTGCGCATCGCGGTACGCCGCGACGAAGTCGGGCTTGAACGGCGGACCGTTGTCGGGGTTGAACATGTCGAGCGCCGGGTTGGCCGACACCGGATCGCGCTCGTCAATCACCGACGGGTCGAGCCACGCGGTAAGCACGTCGGGCCGGCCGAGGTGGGCGTTGAGCGAGATGTAGAGGTCGCACGCCGGCAGGTCGAACGCTGCTTCGGGCATCGTCATCCCGAACGCCGGGTGCAGGTTCGGCTCGATCGCTTGTGACTGGTACGCCGCCATCAGCGAGCCGCCGCCGGAATTGCCGAGCACCACCACGGTCTCGACGCCCTGCTCGTGCAGCCAGCGCACGCCCGCACCGATGTCGATGACCGCGTGGTCGAGGAGGAAGTACGCCTCGTTGCCCCGATAGCGCGTGTTCCAGCCGAGAAACCCGTAGCCCCGCTGCGCCATGTATTCGGCGAGGTAGTGCTCGGCGAAGTCGACGTTGTAGTGCGTGGCGATCAGCGCCGTCTTGGGCCTCGCCCCCGACGGTGTCCAGTACAGCCCTTGGCACGGATTGCTGCCGTGGCCCGCACGGGGGGCGGTTGGCGACTCCAAGGAGACCCACGTCCGATCCGCGGCCGCCACGGGCGCCGACGGTACTCCTTCTCGGATCGGGCTGCATTGCCGCTGAATCGGACGAGTGCCTATAGTCCGCTCGAGACCGCGGCTAAGGGGACGATGTCATGTCGCAGCGCAAGGCCATCCGCGGTTGGCCGCACGAGGGCGTCAGCCGGATCCCCTATTGGGTGTACTCCGACCCCGAGGTCTACCG
>JACDEA010000053.1:0-4530 GCA_013816725.1 Actinomycetota bacterium | reverse complement strand
GAACGGATCTTCCGCGGGCCATCCTGGTCGTATGTAGCGCTCACCTGTGAGATCCCCGGTGGAGGGGATTTCATCCGCACGTCGGTGGGCGAGACGCCGGTAGTGGTCGTCCGGGACAAGGGGGGCGACATCCGCGTCGTGGTGAATCGGTGCGCGCATCGCGGCGCACAGTTCTGCCGCGAGCCGAACGGCAACACCACGACCTTCGAGTGCCCCTACCACCAGTGGACCTACGCGCTCGACGGTCGCCTCCTCGGAGTTCCATTCAAGAACGGCCTCGGCGGCCTCGGCGGCATGCCGTCGGACTTCGAGAACGCGGGCCACGGGCTCGAGACGCTGAAGGTCGCGGTGCGAAACGGCGTGGTGTTCGCGTCGTTCTCCGGCGAGGTCGAGCCGTTCGAGGACTACCTGGGTGACTCGATGGGGGAGTACTTCGACCGCGTATTCGACGGGCGCGAGCTGCGCGTCCTCGGCTACCTCCGACAGCGGCTGCCATGCAACTGGAAGCTGATGTTCGAGAACATCAAGGACCCGTACCACGCCACACTGCTCCACGTCTTCCTCGTCACCTTCGGCCTGTTCCGTGCCGATCAGCCGTCGGCTACCAAGATGGACAAGACTGGCCGCCACAGCGTGCTGGTGTCGAGCCGCGGCGAGCAAGCCGACAACTCGGTCACGAGGTCGCTTCGTTCCTACCGCGAGGGCTTCCAGCTGCAGGACCCCAACCTCCTCACGCCAGTGCGCGAATTCACCGGCGCAGCGACCGTCGTGATGCAGACGCTCTGGCCGAACCTGATCGTGCAGCAGCAGTCGAACACGCTGGCGATGCGCCAGATGGTGCCACGCGGCCCCGCTGCCCACGACCTCCACTGGACGTTCTTCGGCTACGCCGACGACAGCGAGGAGATGACTGCGATCCGCCTGCGCCAGGCCAACCTCATGGGTCCGGCCGGCTTCGTGTCGATCGACGACGGCGAGGTCATGCGCCTGTCGCAGGACGGGGTCTCCGTCGATGCAGACCGGTCGGGGGTCGCTGAGATGGGTGGGCGCGGGACCGACGACCAGGACCACATGGTCACCGAGGTGGCCATCCGCTCGTTCTACGCGCACTACCGCGAGGTCATGGGGCTGTGACGCCCGACGATCTCTTCGCAGCGCACGGCGACCTGCTCGACGAGGACCGGCTCGACGAGTGGACCGACCTGTTCACCGACGACTGCCTTTACCTCGTGATCCCGAGGGAGAACGTCGACCGAGGCCTACCTCTGGCGGCGATCCGGTGTGAGAGCCGGGGCTACCTGAAGGACCGCGTCGTGGCGGTTCGGGAGACGTCGATGTACGCGCCCCGGTCGCAGCGGCACGTGATCGGCGCCGCCCGCGCGCAGGCCGATGGCACGGTGACCGCCAGCTACGCGGTGTTCCAGACGCTGGCCGACGAGCCGACGAAGGTGTTTAGCGCCGGTCGCTACGTGGCACGCATCGTCGATGGTCGGTTCGCCGAGCTCCGGTGCATCTACGACTCGACCCTCGTCGACAACTCCATCGTGAAGCCACTGTGATCCGACGGATCGACTTCGACGACCTCGATCCCTCGCTACGCGAAGTCTTGCGGCCGCGCGTCGAGCGGCTCGGCTACCTCGGCGAATTCTTCCAGTGCGCGGCACACCAACCCGAGGCGCTGGTCTCGCTGAACGCGCTCACCGACCAGCTGCGGGGAGCTCTGCCTGACGACGTCGCCGAGGTCGTGGCGCTCACCGTCGCGACAGTCACCGGCAACGACTACGAGCGGCATCAGCACGAGCGGCTCTCGCTAAACCTGGGGTTCAGCGAGCAGTGGATCCGGTCGGTCATCGGACTCGACGAAGGCGGGATCGTGCAACGAACGGTGCTCGACCTGCTCGAGGACCGCGGCCGTGGTGCCGATGTCGACGCGCTGGCTGCGGCCAAGGGCGACGCCTTCGCAGTCGCGGTTCTGCTGCTCACAGGCCGCTATCTGATGCACTCAACCGTCGTGAACGCTCTCGGTCTGGCGCCACCGGTACCGTCGCCGCTCGACCGATGAGCCACAGCTGGATCTCCGAGGGCGAGGTGGTCGACCGCCTGGACCTGCCGCGTGCGATCGACGCCATCGAGTCGGCGCTGGCGCGTGAGGCGGCCGGTGCGGCGAAGACGATGGTGAAGACGCATCTGTCGTGGGGTGATGGTCACACCCTTCACGCGATAGGTGGCGTCGACGGCGACGTGGTGGGCACCAAGACCTGGGCCCACACTGCCGGCGGTGCCAGCCCACTGCTCATCCTGTGGGATGGCGAGACCGGCGAGCTCCGGGCCGTGGTCGAGGCGTTCGCCCTCGGCCAACTCCGGACGGCGGCGATGTCGGGCCTGGCGACACGGATGCTGGCCGATCCAGCAACGACGATCGCCGCGGTGATCGGCACGGGGAAGCAGGCGCTTCCACAGGCATCCGCGCTGGTGACGGTGCTGCCGATCGCGACGATTCGGGTGTACGGGCGCGACAACGAGCGCCGGAAGGCGATGGTCGCACGCGTCGAGGCGGACCTCCATGTCGAAGCCGTTATCAACGACTCCGTCGCCGAGGCGGTCGACGGGGCTGGCGTCATTACCACCGCCACCCGCGCGACCGAGCCGTTCCTCGCTGGTTCGATGGTCACCACCGGCACCCACATCAATGCGATCGGCGCGATCACGCCGGAGCGGGCAGAGCTGTTCGCCGATCTCGTCAACCGGTCCTACGTCGTGACCGACAGCATCGAGCAGGCCCGCGCCTTGGCAGGCGAAGTCAATGGGTGCGAACTGCGCAGCCTGTCGTCGCTCGTCGGCTCGCCCCGGCCCCTAGCCGACCTGACCCTGTTCAAGGCCATGGGCATCGGATTGGCCGATGTGGCCCTCGGACGCGCGATCCTGGAGGCGACATGACATTCATCGACTGCAGCGGAACGGCCCCGGAGCCTTTGCAATGGTGGGAGCCGATCATCGTCACGCGCGAAGCCATCGCCGCCGAGATCGACAGGCTGGTGTCGCTGCCGCGCCCCGATGACGGACGCCGGCGGTCGTTGATCGTGCACCCGAAGGCGACCGCTCCCGGGCTCGGCCTCGCCCCTGGCATCCAGGTTGCGCTCGAGGTGCTGCGGCCCGGCGAGACCACCTCGCCCGTGCGTCATAACTCGACGAGCGTCGGCTTCTGCATCGGTGGCACGGGCTCTGCGAAGGTCGGAGCCAAGCAGTTCGAGTTCGATCAGCACGACGTGTGGTGCACGCCGTCGATGGCGTCCTACACCTACACGAACACCGGCACCGACGTGCAGGTACGTCTCGCCTACAGCAACGCGCCGCTCCTCGAGACTATGGGCGTTCACATCGTCGAGGTCGGCGAGCCGACGTCGGCCACGACCCTTCCGATCGACGCACCCGGGCCGGTCGAGCGGTCGAACGAGGAGCACGACGACAACGGTCGCGCTGCAGCCATCGACCATCTCATCGATCTCGACGACGGAGCTCAGCTCCTTTCATACGAGCGGCTTATAGACCCGCCCCTCATCGAGTCCCGCCCGTTGCACTGGCCATGGGCCGAGGTGAAGGCCCGCCTCGACAAGCTCCATGCGCTCGGCGAGCGCTACCGGGGTCGTCGGCTCTACCTCATGTACAACCCGGCAACCGGACGGACGAACGGCACGACGTTCAACTTCTTCGCCACGATGTGCCTGCGCCCGGCCAACATCGTCGACCGGCCCCACCGCCACGTCGCGGCGGCGATCAACTACTTCTTCTCAGGAGAGGGCAACAGCCTCGTCGCCGGCAAGCGCTACGAGTGGAAGGCCGGCGACCTCATGCTCACCGCGCCCGGCTGGGCGATCCACCGCCACGCCTCGCACGGCGACGACGTTTACGAGCTCACCATCCAGGACAGCCCGTTGAACCTCGCGATGGACTCGCTTCTGTGGCAGGAAGATCTCAAGCGCCCGGCCCGCCTGCTCGGCACCGAGAAGGGCTTCGCCACCAACCGGCAAGTCGCGCAGTGATCGAGCTGGCCCACGACTTTCTGCGCGGCTCGTACCCGCCACTGGTGACGCCCTTCCGCCACGGAAAGGTCGATCTCGAGACCTACGCATCCCTTGTCGAGCACCAGATCTCCGGAGGATCGCACGGCATCACCGTGAACGGGACCACCGCTGAGCCCAGCACGCTGACGATGGAAGAGCGCAATCGACTCGTGCGCGTCGCAGTCGAAGTCACCGCCGGTCGAGTGCCGGTTGTCGCCGCCACCGGGTCCCAGAGCCACGCTGAGACCGTATGGCTCACCGAGCGGGCCGCCGAAGCCGGTGTCGACGCGGTGCTCATCGTCACGCCGTACTACGTCAAGCCGCCGCAGCGTGGACTGGTCGCGTACTACCGCGACCTCGGCGCCCGCACCGATCTGCCGCTGCTCGTGTACCACATCCCCGGTCGCACGGCCGTCGAGGTGTTGCCTGAGACGTTGGAGCAGATCGCTGCCGCGGCGCCGACGTTCGT
>JACDEA010000052.1 GCA_013816725.1 Actinomycetota bacterium | reverse complement strand
CATCAAGATCAAGGCTTCGAAGAAGGTGCGGGTGACCGCATTCAAGGCGTTCAAGGACGCCGCGATGGGTTCGTCGCCCGCGCCGCAGCTCAGCAAGGGCGTGTGGCCCCCGGCGGCCAAGGCGGCAGCCAAGAAGTCGGCACCGGCCAAGAAGACCAGCAGCGCCAAGAAGGCCGCCCCGGCCAAGAAGGCGCCGGCGAAGAAGTCCGCCGCCCGCAAGTCCCGCTAGCTGCGGGGGGCGTCGTGGGAAACTTCGACGACGCCCCCGTAGCTCAGTCGGATTAGAGCGGCTGCCTTCTAAGCAGCGGGTCGCAGGTTCGAGTCCTGCCGGGGGCGCTGACGTTTTGGCTGGTAAGGCCGGATCTAGTCGGTCGATCGTGGGAAGAAGTCGGATTCCCGTGGTGCGAACGTGGCGCGAAGTCTGCGAGGTCTTGGCCCGGCGGACGTAGTCTCAGGAGGGGTTGAGTTCGTCGACGAAAAGCGCCACGATCGCTATGTCGTCAGCCGCTGAATCCTCCACCATCAGGTCGATCAGGATGTCGCAGAACGACAGATAGGGCGAGGTCGCCGCTTCGGCAACGGCCAGTTTCAATCGCTCGACGCCGTCATCGAATGATTCGTCGCGTCGTTCGATGAGGCCGTCAGTGAAGAAGAGCACGATGGTCCCCGGCTCGAGGTCGACGGTGACTTCGGCGCGGTCGGTTCGTCCGATGCCGATCACGGTACCGTCGAGTTCCACCTGGGACAGCGCTTGCACCAGCCCGTTGGGGTGCCGCACGATCGGCGGGGGGTGCCCGGCGCGGACGATTTGCAGCCGGTGACCCTTGGGTTCGTACCGTGCGTGGATGACGGTTGCGAGATCGTCGACACCAGCGCGCTGGAGGTACCGCTCGGCCAAAGCGAGTGTCTCCGCGGGCGGGTGGCCGTCGAGGGCGTAGAGCTGGATGGCGTTTCGAAGCCGGCCCATGGTGACCGCAGCGCGGAGGTCGTGGCCGACGACGTCCCCAACGGTGATGGCGAGTGTGCCGTCGGGGAGAGTGATGAGGTCATGCCAGTCGCCGCCGACCTCGGCGAGCTCGTTGGCTGGCACGTACCGCTGCACCAGACGAGCACCGCGGATGAGTGGGACCTCGCCACCCATCAGCGTCCTCTGGAAATTCAGAGCGAGGCGATGCTCGAGTTCGAAGACCCGCGCCGCGTCGACGGCTGCGCCGGCGTGCCCGGCCATCCCAACCGCGATGCGTTCCGCCCGCTCGTTGAACACGCCGACATCGGCGTGACCGAAAAAGAGACCTCCCAGGACCTCACCCGACCGCGACACGACCGGCACGGCGAGATAGCTCCGAACCGGCAGATGACCTTCGGGCATCCCGAAGTACGGCTCGTTCCGTCCGAAGCGTGGGTCGGCCGTGACGTCGGCGAGGCGTTCGATCGACCTGCCGTCGAACGTCGGCGCGAAGATCTGGGTGTTTCGCGGGAGAGGAAACCGCGCGAACGCCTCTCGGGGCGCGCCCGACAGCGTGTAGAGGGTGTACGCCTCGCCCCGTTCATCGATCGCGTTGTAGAAGAACGCGCCGAACTGCGCGTCGGTCAACTCCGTCGTGAGGTCAATCACCGTCTGGACGATCGACTCGAGGTTGTGAACCTGAGCGACGGCGGTTCCGGCCCGATACAGCACCTCGGCGATCTCGCCCTGGATGCGCAGCTCGCGCTCGGCCTGCGCGCGTCGGATCCCCAGCGCGATGGCATCGGCGACCGCCTCGAGCAAGCCGAGCACGGACTCTTCAAGCGGGCGACGCGCGAACAAGCCGAGCACCCCGACCAGGTCCTCACCGACGATGAGCGGGTAGCCGGCGAAAGACACCATCGCCTCACGTCGGGCCCACTCCGGATCGCTCAACTCCGGATCGTTGGCGACGTCGTTCGACAGATGCGGCTCGCGACGCTGGGCGATGCGCCCGATCTTGAAGCTACCGACGGGAACTCTGGCGTGGCCGCCGTCAACATGCGTGTACATACCGGCGGAAGCACGCAGAACCAGAGTCTCCGCGGCTGCGTCGAGCGTCCAGACGCGGGCGAACGCCGCATCCACCCGGTCGACGATCGCTTGCGCGCAGTCCTGCAGGATGACCTCGAGTCGGCTGTGACCGCCCAATGCCCGGGCGACGTCCTTGAGCAGCTCAACGGCGACAGTCGCGGAGCCGCCGGACGCCAGAGCTGCGGCCGATTCCTCACTCCTCATCGCGAGCCTGTTATCGACGGCGACAGTGACGCGTTCACGACGATCCTGGTGCTCGACCGTCTGGGGCGGCCGCGCCAGCAGCTGACGGTTGTTCTTCGAGGGGTTCAATCCACGCCAAGTAGACGGCCCGCCCGTCATTGGCCGGTGCTCGTTCTACCAGGAAGCGGCATCGAAGCTCGGACCCGTCCTTGCGCAGCACCGGAAGGTCGAGCGGCACGCCGAGCACGTGCGCCTCACCCGTGTTGAGGTGACGGCTGAAGCCAGCGACGTGCGCCTCGCGGAGCGCCGGGGGAATGACGCTGACCACGCGACGCCCGACGAGATCCTCGGGTTCCCAGAGCAGGGCTGCGGCGAGCGGCTGACTGATGGCGATGATCCGGTTGGCGTCATCGGCAGCGATGACGCCCAGGTCAGCTTCGGTGACAACGCTGGCATCCCACTGCGGTGGTACTGGCGCAAGGCCGGCGTGGACGGCCTCCTCGAACTGCTCTTGATCAGTTCCCGGCCACGCGGCCGGAGTGCTCCCCGCCAGTTGGGAGATGACCTCTTCGCATGCCCAGTCGCGGACAGCGATGATCTCTGGCAGTCCGGGTCTGATCAAAAGTTTTTCTTCGACAGCGAGCCGCTCGGCGGCATCGAGCACGTCCTGCAAGGTGGCGAACAGCGATGCCGCGTCTAGGGGAACCGCGATGCGCAGGTCGAGCTGTCGCGGCACCCACGGCAGCGGACTCGGATGGCCGTCGGGGAGAGCTGGCTCCGTTTTGCCCGCCGCGTGTGCTTCTTCGAGCGCCTCGCGGACCGCAGTCGAGACCAATGACCGAGCTGCGTCCGCCGATGCGATATCGAGCGGCATCTCTGAGTGCCCCGCGTGGTAGAGGACGAACTCACGCACCATCGCGTCATGGTGTTGTTGCGCTGAGAGCCACAACGTGGCCGGCAGCGACCCGAGCTCGACCAGGGTGACGTCGTGAGCCTCAGTGACACCATCGAGCAGCTCGTCGATGTCCCAGGACGCGATGAGCTCATCGGCGCTTAGCTCCGTCGGGTCTTCGGCGACGCAGAACCACACGACCTTGCCGTGCTCGCCCAGTCCATGGACGCCGCAAGACCTCGCGAGCCTGGATACGAGCCCAAGGCCCCGCCCGGTCGTGGCCTCCAGGTCGTAGTCGCGTCGGACTGGGACCACCGGGTTGAAGTCGCGGACCTCGACCCACACGCGATCTTCGTAGACACCTAGCCACAGTTCGATGGAGGTGTGTGCGTGGAGCGCCGCGTTGGTGACCACCTCGCTGACCAGCAACTCGGCGGTGTCAATCCACGCCTCACGGTTAGCGGCCGCCAGTGTCTCGCGCACCCATCGCCGGGCCATCGCCGGACTCTCCAGGTCCGGGCCAAGTTCGTGCCGAGCTTCAACCGACGCCCGGCCCAGGTCCTCCAGCACCACCGGAAGTTGGTACAACTTCTCCGCGGCCGCCATCGCCTCAGCGTAGATGCGCCCGGCTCCATGCGTCTCCGCGCCGCCTCGGAGTCGCGGCCAGACAGCACCGCAGACCGCGCTCGTCGACGCATGTCGGCGGGCGGACGTCGGGCCGGGCGAAGGGCTGTGACAGGTCGCAGGCTCGAGTCCTGCCGGGGGCGCTTGTGTTTCGGCGCGCTACACCCACGCGGTCGCTCTGTTCAGCGGGGGGCGCGGAGCATGGCCCACACGTGCGGACCGCCGTCGGGAAGCGCAACCTCGCCGGCGACTTCGAAGCCCAGCGATTCGTAGAACGCGACGTTGGACTCCGACGACGTCTCGAGGAACGTCGGCGTGCGCGAGCTGTCGGCCGCGTCCAGTCCCGGCGCAAGCACCGCGCCGGCCAGGCCGAGCCGCTGGCTACGCGGCCGTGTCCCCACGGCCCCGAGGTACCAGTGGGCAACCTCAGGGCGTAGCGGCGCGACGACGGCCTCGGCGGCCTGAGACGCGGCGTGGCGATCACCCTCGAGCGCTCGCTGCTCCGCGGCGATCGCGTCGAGGACCGTCGCCGGAATAGCGACGGTGCTGTGCATCCAAATCGCTGCGCACTCGACGGCTCGGCCGACCGTGCCGACCCACACCTGACCGAACGGGAGCCCGAGCCGTTCCAACGCAAGCCCCTGTAGATCCTCGATCCGGCGGCGGTGGGCGCGTGCGTCGACGGTCCACCTCGTCCACGGGTAGTCGGCGAACGCATCACCGAGCGCCGACGCGCAGGCGTCGAGGTCGCCGACACCGGCGCGGCGGACAAGGCGGACGCTTCGAGGCTCGACCACACCACAGGATGGCCGAGCGCCGCCGGGCGGAGGTGACCTCGGGAACAACGCCCCAGCCCCTAACGTTGATCTCACAGCAATGGTTGACGCGAAGAAGCTCATCAAGACCTGGCGTGACGACCTCGGCGAGAGGGACTACTTCGGCACGCCGAAGGTGCAGGACCGGCTGCTCGGGCTGTGGGGCGAGGTCGGCGAGGCGGGCACGAAGGTGGTCGAACACTGGCTGTCGATCACGCCGCACCGGGATCTGTTCTCGGCCGAGGAACTCCGCCAGATGCTCGACGAGGTCGAGGCTCTGGTCGATTCAACGCCCCTTCCTGCCTAAACCAGCGCCTTCCGTTGTACGTTGCGACGCGTGTTCGCGCCGTCGGAGCTGTCGCCCCGCCTGCGCAACCTCGTCGCCGGTCTGATCCAGCGGACGTGGGGCTGGGTGTCGGCCGTCGGCATGGTGTCGCCCGACGACGCCGCCGGGCGACGCTTCCGGGCCATGGGTCGGGCCAGCGGCATCGCCTTCCCGCCCGGCGCGGTGTACGGCGAGCAATGGATCTCGATCGGCAGCGAGACCATGATCGGTCCCAACGTGAGTTTGGCCGTAGGTATCCCCGGTGAGCCGATCGACGACGAGCGTCCGCCTGTAATAGCCATCGGCGACCGCTGCAACGTCGGCCGCGGAACCTCGATCATCGGGCGCTGCGCCATCACGATCGATGACGACGTGACGATCGGGCCCAACGTGTACATCACCGATCACAACCACGCGTACGACGACGTCGGTGTGCCGATCGGCCGGCAATTCCCGATCGGCGACGCCGTACACATCGGGGCGGGTAGCTGGCTGGCCACCGGCGTCATCGTGCTGCCCGGTGCGCGCATCGGTCGCAACGTCGCGGTGGCGGCGGGCTCGGTCGTGCGCGGCGAGATCCCTGATCACGCCGTAATCGCCGGCGCGCCGGCGCGCGTCGTGCGTCGTTATTACGCGGACGCGGGGTGGGACCCGCCTCGCGACGCGCCGCCGCCACCGCCGGAAGGCTGGACCACGGACTAGGCCACAACAACTAGTCAGCCACATGTGGCTTCGCGGTTTGGAGAACGCGACCTACAATTTGCTCGGCCGTCCACAGCGACGGCCACACGGCTCGGGGGAAGAAGTGCTTGGAGGGCGGCGCATGGTGGATAGTGAATTCGACGTGGTGGTGCGGGTGCTCGATGGGCGCGCCGTACTGGCCGTGAAGGGCGACGTCGACGCCTACACGGGCCCAAATCTGACCGAATGTTTGGCGGCGGCGGTCGATGAGACCGACGGCGACGTCACGCTGGACATGAGCGGCGTGTCGTTCATCGACTCGACGGGCATCGCCATCTTGGTGGCGACGGCCAAGCAACTCCGTCAGCGGGGCAATGAGCTGGTCGTCGACTCGCCGCCGCGCATGGTGGCCAAGGTCTTGGAGATGACCGGCGTCACCAAGCTGGTGCGGCTGGAGCAGTCAAGCCGCTAGGGCAACGGTTCCTTCTCGAGAACGCGCAACACGTCGGCCTCGTCGGGCGACGCCTCGGGGCCGTACTTGATGGCAACGGTCCCCTTCGCGCCGCAACGCGGACATTCGAGCGCGGCGATGGCGGACATGTCGGCAGGGTCGGACACGCCTTCGAGGCGCCGCAACCCGTACACGGCGACCTCGTCGGCCCGGACGTCCTGATTGCACGTGAGACATTTCAAATGGCCGTCGGTGGCCGCCATGAACTGCCCGTCGTAGCCGGCGTCCTCGTACTCGTCGATGACCTCGGTGATCGTCTGGTTGCCGGTGGGCATGCCGCTCACGCTGGTTCCGTCGGTGGCGCCCGGCGCGGGGGCCTGCGGTGGAGCGTTGGGATCGGGGGAATCGCCGCTGCCCCGCACGACGCCGGGGCCGACGTTTTGTTGCCCGATGACTACCTCGCCGTCCTCGGTTTCGAGCGGGACCGAGTGGGTCCGCTTGTCTGCCTCCATGGCGGGTTCCTACCCACGGGCCAGGGGGTACACCCTGCACATGACCGACATCGACAAGGAACGCGACCGCCTCGACGAAGTAGAACGACACATCGAGGAGGCCGAAGACAAAGCGAAGGACCTCCTCGAACCCCACGCCACCCTCGAAGGTGGGCCCCGGTCAACCGACGACGACGAGCCCGGCGACCAGGAGCGGGTCACACCCGACGCCGAGCGATGAGCCCGCCCACCGAACAGCCGGAGCGGGCCACGCAGGAAGAGATCAAAGAGCAGGCCGAAGTGGCGCCCGACGATCCGCACACCGCACGCGAGGAGAAGGAACTCGACCTTATGGACGAGGACGACTCGCAACGGGGCGAGCGTCTCGGGCAGCCACTCGACTGAGGTCGTTCACGAAGGCGGCGAACTCGCGGGGACGTCGGGTTTGACGGTGCTGATCTCGGATTCCAGCCATCAGCTGCGCATGAGTCGCACGGCGAGTTGCCCGTTGCCGAAGCTGCTTTCGATGTCGCCACTGCAGTCGTCGGGCACATCGATCCACCGCTCGTAGGGCCCGTAGTGCCATTCGTGGATCAGGTAGGCCTTGATGGCAGGTGTGCGCATCTCGGCGCGAATGTGCAGGCGCTTCCCGTCGACCTCGAGGGTGACGTCGTCGGGCATGACGCCCGGCAGCGGGACCATAACCACGTACGCCTCGTCGGCCTCGTACATGTTGACAGGGACCTCTTCTGGGTGACTGGCCATGGCCACCGCCTGCTGGATGCTGTCGGCCAGCCGGTCCTCGATGTCTCTCGCCATGCCGCGGATCTACCCGGCCGCGAGGGCCGGCAATCAGCGAGCGGGTGAGGAGAATCGAACTCCCGTCATTAGATTGGAAATCTAAGGCTCTGCCATTGAGCTACACCCGCGGGCTACCGGAAGGTAGCTGTCGGGGAGGGGGGATTTGAACCCCCGACCGCCTGCCCCCAAAGCAGGTGCGCTACCACTGCGCCACTCCCCGTGGCCACAAGCTTGTCATTCCCGGCTTCGCCGGATTAGCAGCACCCGGCCAGTACACTTCGGCCCCTGATGAAAGCAGTGGTCGAGCCCCTCGAGGGGAACCGGGTCAAGCTCTCCGTCGAGGTGGACGAGCAGGAGTTCGAGCAGGCCCTCGACGCTGCATTCCGCAAAATGGCGCACGACGTCCGCATTCCCGGGTTCCGTCCGGGCAAGGCGCCCCGCCGGGTGCTCGAGGCGCGCATCGGTGCCGACGTGGCCCGTCGCGAAGCGATCCGCGACTCTTTGCCCGAGTTCTACGCGCAGGCCGTGGCCGAGAACGACGTGCAGCCCATCGCCCCGCCGGAGATCGACATCACCGCCGGCGAGGAGGCCGGTCCCGTCGTGTTCGACGCGGTCGTCGAGGTCATGCCCGAGATCACGGTGGCGGGCTACGAAGGCCTGCGCGTCACCGTTCCCGGCGTCGGCGCCAGCGGCGAAGAGGTCACCGCCCAGGTCGAGCGCCTCCGTCAGCAACACGGCGAGTTGAAAGCGGTCAACCGCCCGGCCAAGGACGGCGACCACGTCACCATCGACCTCACGGGCTACCGCCACGACCAGCCGGTCGAAGGGCTCAACGCCGAGGACTTCATGTACGAGGTCGGCACCGGCTCGGTGTTGCCGCAGCTCGACGACGAGTTGCGCGGCGCCAAGGTCGGCGACATCTTGAAGTTCAACGCAACGGTCGGCGACGGCGAGGACGCCACGATCCAGGTGCTGGTCAAGGACGTCAAGGAGAAAGAACTCCCGGAGGTCACCGACGAGTGGGCCGGTGAGGCGTCGGAGTTCGACACGGTCGCCGAGCTCGAAGCCGACATCCGCAATCGCATCGACCTCGTCAAGAAGTTCCAGACCCAGATGGCGCTGCGTAACAACGTCGTCGACGCTCTCGTCGAACTCGTCGCCGTCGACATGCCCGAGCCGTTGATCGGCGGGGAGATGGAACGGCGGTTGCACAACCTCGCCCACCGCCTGTCCTCGCAGCAGGTCACGATGGCGCAGTACCTCGAAGGCACTGGCACTACACAAGAAGAGTTGATCGAACAGCTGCGCACAGAGGCCACCGCGGCGGTCAAGGCCGATCTGGCCTTGCGCGCCGTCGCCGTCGCCGAGGGGATCGAAGTAACCGAAGAAGACCTCGACAACGAGATCGCGCGGATGGCCGAGCGCATGGACGAGAAGCCCGACAAGGTGCGCAAGCAACTCGACCGCGCCGATCAGATGCCCGCGGTACGCTCGGAACTCAGGAACTCCAAGGCCCTGGAGTGGCTCATCGAGCACGTCGAGGTCATGGACGAGGAGGGGAATCCGATCGATCGCGCCGACCTCACACCCGAAAGCTCCGAGCCCCACACTCAGGAAGAGTCGTGATGCAGCCCGTCTACAACTACCTCGTCCCCACAGTCATCGAATCGAGCAGTAGAGGTGAGCGCGCCTTCGACCTTTTTTCGCGCCTCCTCAAGGAGCGCATCATCTTTCTGGGCACGCCGATCGACGACACGATCGCCAACCTGGTGTGCGCTCAGTTGCTGTACCTCGAGTCCGAGGCCAACGACAAAGAGATCAGCCTCTACATCAACTCTCCGGGCGGCGACATCACCGCCCTGTTCGCGATCTACGACACGATGCAATTCGTGAACAACGAGGTCTCCACGTTCTGTTACGGGCAGGCGGCGTCGGCCGCTGCGGTACTGCTCGCCGCCGGTACACCGGGCAAGCGTTTCGCGCTGCCGCATGCGCGCGTGTTGCTGCATCAACCGTACGGCGGCGCCGCCGGGCAGGCCGCCGACATCGAGATCCAGGCCAAGGAGATCCTGCGCATGCGCGACCTCCTCGACCAAATGATCAGCCATCACACCGGCCAATCGATCGAGAAGGTCAAGAAGGACACCGACCGCGACTTCATCATGAGCGCGGCCGAGGCGAAGGACTACGGCATCGTCGACGAAGTGATCACCACGCGGGAGGCAGCCCAGATTCCGGTTGCCGCCGGTGTGGCCTAGGGGCGGGAGACAACAGTGGCAAGACTCGGAGACGGCGGCGGCGACCTCGTCAAGTGCAGCTTCTGCGGCAAGTCGCAGAAGCAGGTCCGCAAGCTCATCGCCGGGCCCGGCGTCTACATATGCGACGAGTGCATCGAGTTGTGCAACGACATCATCGAAGAGGAGTTGGCCGACACCTCCGAGGTGCGCTTCGACGAGCTACCGAAGCCCAAAGAGATCAACGAGTTCCTCAACGACTATGTAATCGGCCAGGAGCACGCCAAGAAGATCCTGGCGGTGGCGGTGTAC
>JACDEA010000466.1 GCA_013816725.1 Actinomycetota bacterium | reverse complement strand
CCTGGCCGCGGTGGCGTCGGGGGGCGGCGCGGTCGTCGTGTTCGCCGGCGCGCTGTGGAGTGCGCTGCGCCGCCGCCGTCTCGTCGTCGCCAACCTCCTCATCGCCGCCGGCACCGCGGTGACGGGCGCCAGCGGCCTGCTCAATTCGGTGGCCGACGCCATGACCGGCTTCGCGGTGACGCTGGTGGTCGGCGTGGCGCTGATCTTCGTGGGGTTTCTGGCCGCTACCGCAGCGCGCGACGAAGCATCTTCCCGGCCGGACCGCGCTGAAGCTCGTTGACGAACATCACCTTGCTCGGGCACTTGTACCGGGCGAGCCGGTCGGCGCAGAACTCGATGACCTCGTCCTCCTCGAGGTGCTGGCCGGGCTCGGCCACCACGAACGCCTTGACCGTTTCGCCGGAGTACGGGTGGCGCACGCCGACCACGGCCACCTCACTGATGCCGGGATGGTCGAGCAACGCTTCTTCGACCTCGGCCGGATACACGTTGAACCCCGACACGATGATGAGGTCCTTGACCCGGTCGACGATGAAGAGAAACCCGTCGTCATCGGCCACGGCGATGTCGCCGGTGTGCAGCCATCCCTCGGCGTCGACCGCGGCGGCGCTGGCCTCGTCGTTCTCCCAGTAGCCGGCGAAGACGTTCGGTCCCCGCACCCAGATCTCCCCGGGATCGCCTTGCGGCGCGTCGTCGCCGGACTCGTCGACGAGCCGCACTTCGAGGCCGGGCAAGGGAACGCCGATGGAGTCGGGCTTGGGCTCGCCGTCGACAACCGACGACGTGACGATCGGCGACGCCTCGGTGAGCCCGTAGCCCTGACGAACAGGCACACCGAAGCGCTGCTCGAATGCGACGGCTACCTCCGACGCCAGCGGGGCCGCGCCGGTCAGCGCCAGCCGCACGCCGGCCATCACGCCAGCACCGGCGCCGGCGTCCTCCAACTCGGTGGCCGGCATGGTCGCCCACGCGGTGAACATCGGCGGCGCGCCGAGGACGATCGTCACCTTGTGGTTCACGACGGTCTCCAACGCCGACACCGGGTCGAACCGTTCGATCAATACGACGGCGGCGCCGGCGAAGAGCGTGAGGCCGAGCACCACGTTGAGCCCGAAGATGTGGAACAGCGGCAACACACCAAGCACCACGTCGTCGGCCTGCACCGCACGACCGGGGTGACGCTGGGCCTGCTCGAGGTTGGCGCGCAGGCTGCCGTGGGTGAGCATCGCCGCCTTCGGCGCGCCCGACGTCCCCGACGTGAACAAGAGCGCGGCCACGTCGACGTCGTCGCGATCGACCACCGCCGTGGCCTCGCCGCCGAACAGCGCGTCGAGGGCGATGGCCCCGTCGATGCTGACACCCGCGGGGGCGAGGAGGTGGGCGACCCCTACCGCCGTGGTGTTGATGGCCGCCACCGCTTCGCGCCCAGCCGGGCCCACGACGAGGAACTTCGGTCGCACCAGACCCAGCTGCTCGGTGAGTTCGGCCGCCGGGCTCTGCGGGTTCAGCGGAACCACGACGCCGCCGGCGCCCAGCGCGGCGAGATAGGTCACAACAAAGAACCACGTGTTGGCCGACACCACCGCGACGCGGTCGCCGGGCTCCAGCCCTAATCGCACCAAACCGCCCCGCAGCTCACCGACCTGGCGCCGCAGCTCGCCGTAGCTCGTGCGCTGCCCGCGCGAGACGAGGGCGACGGCGTCCTCGGGGTGGTCGTTGATGATCGTGGCCAGATTCATGTGCCTCCGTAGACCGGACGGACTATTTCCGCGGATTCAACGTAACGACCGCTCAAGTCCGCCGACGTTGTAGCCGACACATCAATCGGACCACGAAACGGCAACCCCGGGGAAATCCGGAGGACGCAAAGCCATTGGGCCTAACGGAGTCGGGGCGGACAACTCCCATGGCAGCCAGCACACCGAACGGGGCGCTTTGCCTCTGTGGACATGGAGACATGGGAGAGGAGGGCGAGTGCGGAGGGTTGCACTACTAGCGGTCATGGCCCTCATCGCCCTCGTCGGGCCCCTGGTCAACACCGCCGCCGCCGCCGGCACCATCTCGGACGAATCGGCGTTCGTCGCCAAAATCAACGACCTGCGCGCCAGCAAGGGCATCGGCACACTGTCGGTCGACGGCGGACTCACCCAGATCGCCCGGGACTGGGCGCAGCAGATGGCCAATGCGGGCGACATCTCGCACAACCCGAGCTTGAAGGACCTCGTCACCGCGAACTGGTCGAAGCTGGGC
>JACDEA010000051.1 GCA_013816725.1 Actinomycetota bacterium | reverse complement strand
GCCACGCAGTTGGAGGCGCTACCGGGCGTCGGGCCGGCCACGGCCCAAGCCATCGTCGAGTACCGCACCCAGCACGGGCGCTTTCGATCGGTCAACCAGCTGCTCGAGGTTCGCGGGATCGGCGAGGCCAAGCTCGCCCAGCTCAAGGCCCATGTCCGCGTCAGCTAGCCGCTCTCGGCGACGATGAGCGATCGCTACACGGTCGCAATGGCGGCGGCCGCGGCCGGCGGCGCGCTGGTGCCGCGTGGAGTCCCGTTGGTCCTCGCTCTCGGATTGTGCGCCCTCGCTTTCGCGGCGCGGCGGCCGACCCTGCTCGTGATCGGCGTGGCGTTGCTCACTTCGGCGATGTCGGCCCGGTCGTGGGCCGGGCTCACGCCACCGCAGCCGACGACCATCACCGCAACGGCGACATTGCTCACCGATCCGGAGCCCATCGCCGGCGCGCTCCGCGTTGAACTGCGCGTCGGTCACCGCCACCTCGAGGCGTGGGCGCGGGGCGGCGCCGCCGGCGGGCTGTATAACAGGCTGGCCGGTGAGCGGGTCGAGGTCGCCGGAGGGTTGAGGGCGGTGCCGGCGACGATGGCCGCCCGCTTGGCCCGGCGCCACATCGCCGCGCAACTGAACGTCGATCGCGTCGGGCGTTGGTGGCCGGGATCGCCACCGGCGCGCCTGGCCAACGGCCTGCGCCGCACCCTGCTGCGGGGAGCGTCGTCGATGCCCGATGACCAGCGGTCGTTGTTCTCGGGGTTCGTCCTGGGCGACGACCGCGGCCAGCCCCCGACCATCACTGATGACTTCCGCGGCTCGGGCCTGAGTCACCTTCTGGTCGTGTCCGGCGAGAACGTGGCCTTCGTTCTGGCGCTGGCCGCGCCCGTCCTGCGCCGGACCAGCTTGCGCAGCCGTCTCGCGCTCGGCCTCGCGGTGCTGTTCCTGTTCGGGGTCCTCACCCGGTGGGAGCCGTCGGTGCTGCGGGCCGAAGCGATGGCCGCCATCGCCATGACCGCGACGGTGCTCGGTCGCCCGGCCTCCGCGGTCCGCGTCCTCGCGCTGGCCGTGACCGGCCTCCTCGTCGTCGACCCGATGCTCGTTCGGTCGGTTGGGTTCCTCCTGTCGGTCGGTGCGTGCACGGGCATCGCGCTGCTTGCCGGTCCCATCGCCCATCGCCTCCCTGGACCGCGCCCGATCGCGGCAGCCATGGCTGTCACGATCGCCGCGCAGGTCGGCGTGGCGCCGGTGCTCATCCCGATCTTCGGCCCGTTGCCCATGGCGTCGATCCCGGCCAACCTCGTCGCCATCCCGGCCGCCGGACCAATCGTGGTGTGGGGGATGACGAGCGGCGTGGTCGCCGGATGGTCACCCGCACCCGCTGCCGCGCTGCTCCACATCCCCACGCGAGTTCTGATCGGCTGGGTCGCGCTGGTCGCCCGGGTGGCCAGCCGCGCTCCGCTCGGTCACGTCGGGCTGGGCGCCGCGATGGCCCTGGCCGGCGCGCTGATACTCGTCGCGCTCGGACACCGCCGCACCGCACTCGTCGCGGTGAGCGCGCTCGTCGTGTCGGCGCTGCTCGGCGCAGGGCGAACCGGCCCGAACGTCCTCGGCGGCGAGGAGATCGCCGCCGGACTGCGTGCGTGGCGACAAGACGGCGCGACGTTGATCGTCGTCGGCGAGGTGCGCCCCGACGCTGCGTTAGCCGCGTTGCGTCAGCGGGGCATCGGCAGGGTCGACTTGGCGGTGCTCTCGACTACGGCGCAGCGGCCGGCCGCCGCTTTAGACGCCATCAAGCAGCGGGTCCACGTGCGGGCCGTCCTGCGCGGCGGGTCCACCGGCGTCGTCGCCGGCGATCGCGCCGCGGTTGGACCGTGGCAGATCGAGGTGCGCACCGCGTCGCCCCGAGTAACGGTGGTGGTCTGCGCGCACCACAGCGCTACGGTCGCCCCGTGCAGCTGAGGATCGCCGACCGCACCTACGACCTCACCACCCGCAGCTTGGTGATGGGCATCCTCAACCGCACGCCGGACTCGTTCTTCGACAAGGGCGCCCATGCCCCTATGGACGCCTTCCTGCGCCGAGCCGACCACATGGTCAACGAACGTGTCGACATTGTCGACGTCGGCGGGGTCAAGGCCGGGCCCGGTCCCGAGGTCACCGAGGCCGAGGAGCTCGACCGGGTCGTCCCGGCCATCGAGGCTTTGCGGGCCCGGTTCGACATCCCCATCTCGGTCGACACGTGGAGCGCGCCCGTCGCCGCCGCCGCCTACGAGGCCGGGGCATCGATCGGTAACGACATCAGCGGCTTCGGTGATCCGCACTACCTATCCGCCGCCGCCGCCGCCGGCGCGTCGGTCGTGGCCACGCACATCCGTTTGGCGCCCCGTGTGCCCGATCCCAAGCCCCACTACGACGACGTGGTCGGCGAGGTCGCCGCCTTCTTGGCTGACCGAGCCCGCCGCGCTGAGGCCGCCGGTATCGCCAGCGACCGCATCGTGCTCGACGCCGGCCTCGACCTGGGCAAGACGTTGCAGCAGTCGGTCGAACTCCTGCGTCGGTCCCAGCAGCTGGCCGCGCTGGGGTACCCGCTCCTGCTGTCGGCGTCGAACAAGACGTTCCTCGGCAAGCTGCTCGACCTCGAGATCGACCAACGCACCGATGCATCCCTCGCTGCCACCGCCATCGGTGTAGCGGGCGGCTGCCGCATCGTGCGCACCCACGACGTGCGGGGCACGCGTCGCGTGTGCGACGTCCTCGCCGCGGTACTCGAGGCGGCGTAGTGACCACGCCCGCGGTCCCCGTGCACCTCGTCAAGGGGGAGGACCCGTCGCTCGTGCAGGACGCGTTGTCGCGCATCATCCACGAGTTGGCCGGCGACGACGCCTTCGCCATCGAGGACGTTTCCGACGCGCCCGAGCCGGTGGCCGCCGCGGTCGACGCCTGCCGCACGCTGCCGTTCCTCGCCGATCAGCGAATCGTCGTGCTGAGGGACGTCGGCCGCTTCCGCACCGAGGAACTGGTCTCGCTGAGCGAGTACCTCGACGACCCGTCGCCCACTGCCGTACTGGTGCTGGCCGCCGGCGGAGGACAGACGAGCCAGAAGCTCACGGCCGCGGTGCGCAAGGTCGGCCACGTCACCGACGTCACCGTGCCCGCCGGCAAGGGCCGGGCCACGTGGATCGCCGATCAGCTCAAGGGGGCGCGGGTCAAGCTCGAGCGGGCCGCGGCCGACCAGCTCAGCACCCACCTCGGCGAGGACACCGGCCGGCTACCCGGCCTGCTGGCGATGCTGGCCGCCGCCTATGGCGACGGCGCCAAACTCGGCGTTGAGGAGATCGAGCCGTTCCTGGGCGACGCCGGCGGCGTGGCGCCGTGGGACCTCACCGACGCCATCGACTCGGGCGCAACAGAGTTGGCCATCAACCAGCTTCACCGGATGGTGGCCGGCGGCGAGCGCCACCCGCTCGTCGTCATGGCCACCCTGCACCGGCACTACGCGTCGATGCTGCGCCTCGACGGGTCTGGCGTTACCAACGAGAACGAGGCTGCCGCGCTGCTCGGCGCCAAGCCCTATCCGGCCAAGAAGGCGCTCAACCAGTCCCGTCGGCTCGGGCGAGCGGCGCTCGGTCGCGCCATCGAACTGCTCGCGGCCGCCGACCTCGACCTACGAGGCGCGTCGGCGTGGCCCGAAGAACTCGTGCTGGAGGTGCTGGTGGCTCGGCTGAGCCGCCTGGCGCCCAGGGCCGGCGCTCGCACGCACTCCTAGGCCGGCGAGGAAGCCTTGGCCAGGCGCTTCATCAGGCGGGACTTGCGGTTCGCCGCCTGGTTCTTGTGGATGGCGCCCTTGGCCGCCGCCTTGTCGATCTTCTTGATGGCGGTCTTGACCGCGTCGGCGGCGTCGTCGGCCCCGGTTTCGGCGGCGGCGACGGCGGACTTGGCCCGCGTGCGCACCTCCGAACGGATCGCCTTGTTACGCACGCGGCGCTTCTCGTTCTGGAGATTGCGCTTGATCTGACTCTTGATATTGGCCATAGGGAACCGGACGAGGGTAGCAGGGGCCCTCGGTAGGCTCCGAATCGTGGCCCCGCCCAAGGTCTTCGTCGGCAGCACCAATATCGCGCCGTGGATGGGCGACGCCGTGCGCGCCGCCGGAGCCGACGTCATCGACGACCCTGCTCAGGCGCAGGCGATCGTATGGAGCGATCCGTTCGACGTCGACGGGCTGCGCGCCGTTCTCTCCGCGGCAACCGACGCCGGGTGGGTGCAACTGCCGTGGGCCGGCGTGGAGCACTACGCGGCGGCCGGCATCTTCGACGACGGGCGCACGTGGACGTGCGGAAAGGGTGTGTACGCCGAGCCCGTCGCCGAGCACGCACTGGCGCTGCTGCTCGCCGGGCTCCGCGACTTTCCCGAACGCGTTGCGGCCACGCGATGGGGTCGTCAGTCGGGCCGCAGCCTGTACGAGGGACGGGTCACGGTGTTGGGCGGCGGTGGGATCACCGAGGCCCTGCTCACGCTCCTCGCGCCGTTCCGGGTCACTACCACCGTCGTGCGCCGTCGACCGGCGCCGATGCCCGGCGCGTCGCGCGTGGTCGGTGCCGACGCGACCCTCGACGCGCTGGCCGATGCCGACGCGGTCGTACTGGCACTGGCGCTCACCCCGGCGACCGCTGGCGTCATCGACCGCACGGCGCTCGATCGCATGACCGAGCACGCGTGGTTGGTCAATGTCGCGCGCGGCGGCCATGTCGTCACCGACGATCTCGTGACCGCACTCAAGGACGGCGCTATCGGCGGCGCCGGCCTCGACGTGACCGATCCCGAGCCCTTGCCCGAAGGTCACCCGCTGTGGGACGTCCCCAACTGCATCATCACGCCGCACACCGCCAACACCCTTGAGATGGCCCGCCCGATCCTCTCGGCCCGCATCACCGAGAACATCCGCCGCTTCACCAGCGGCGAGCCCCTCATCGGTCTCGTCGACCCCGAGCTGGGTTACTGACTCTCGCAGCCATTCTGGAGGCAATAGGTCGCTGAAAGGGCGACCTATTGCCTCCAGAACGCGGGCACGTAGTGTTCGACGATGCATGACTCCGTAACGGTCCACATGGCGGCGCCTCCCCAGAAGATCTGGGAGCTGTTGAGCGACGTCACTCGCATCGGTCGCTACAGCCCTGAGACGTTCGAGGCCGAGTGGCTCGACGGCGCGACCGGGCCCGCCGTCGGCGCCCGCTTCCGCGGTCACGTCAAGCGCAACGGACGGGGCCCGACGTACTGGACCACGTGCACGGTCACCGCCAGTGAGCCGGGCCGCGAGTTCGCATTCGGCGTCGGCTCGAGCACCAATCCACTCAACGTGTGGCGCTACCAACTCGTACCGAAGGGCGACGGGACCGACGTCACCGAGTCGTTCGCTCTGGCGCACAAGTGGCCGATGCGCGTGTACTGGGCCCTTCTCGGCTGGGCGCGGGGCCGCACGAACCGCAACGGCATGCGCACCACTCTGGAGCGCATCAAGGCCGAGGTTGAATGACCCTCCTTTCGCACATCCGCGCCCTTGCGATCATCGCCCACATCGACCACGGCAAGTCGACCTTGGCCGACCGCCTGCTCGAGCTCACCGGCGCCGTCGACGCGCGGGACATGCGGGCTCAGTACCTCGACTCGATGGACCTCGAGCGCGAGCGGGGGATCACGATCAAGGCGCAGAACGTGCGGCTCACCTACAAGGGCCACCAGCTCTTCCTGATCGACACGCCCGGCCACGTCGACTTCGGCTACGAGGTGAGCCGCAGCCTGGCCGCCTGCGAGGGCGTGGTCCTGCTGGTCGACGCGTCGCAGGGGATCGAGGCCCAGACACTGGCCAACTGCCTGCTGGCGATGGAGCACGATCTCACCATCGTCGGCGCCCTCAACAAGATCGATCTCCCGGCGGCCGACCCTGATCGGTACGCAGGCGAGATCGAACAGGTACTGGGGATCCCGGCCGAGGATCTCCTCCACATCTCGGCCAAGACCGGCGAGGGCGTGCCCGAGCTGCTCGACGCGATCATCGAGCGCATCCCGCCTCCGGTCGGCGACCGCGACGCGCCGCTGCAAGGTCTGATCTTCGATTCGCACTACGACCAGTACCGCGGCGTGGTCAGTGCGGTACGGGTGATGAACGGCACGCTCCACGCCGGGTCGCGGCTCCGGTTCATGCAGACCGGCGCCGTGCACGACGTGGAGGAAGTCGGCCTGCGCGTGCCCGACCCCACGCCGGTGGCGACGCTCGGGCCGGGCGAGGTGGGCTACCTGATCGCCGGCATCAAGGACGTGGGCGAGGCCCGCAGCGGCGAGACCGTTACCGACTTCCGCAAGCCCGCCGCCGAGCCGCTCGAGGGCTACCGCGACCCCAAGCCCATGGTGTTCTGCGGGCTGTTTCCGGTCGACGGCGACGAGTACGCCGACTTACGCGAGTCCCTCGAGAGGCTGCGGCTCAACGACGCCTCGTTCACGTACGAACCGGAAACGTCGGGTGCGCTCGGCTTCGGCTTCCGTTGCGGGTTCCTCGGCTTGCTGCACATGGACATCATCAGGGAGCGGCTCGAGCGCGAGTTCGACCTCTCGCTCATCGCCACCGCGCCCAGCGTGGAGTACCTCGCCCACCGTACCGACGGCACCGTCGTCGAGGTCGACAATCCCAGCGCGATGCCGCCGCCCAACGAGCTGGAGTCCATCGAGGAGCCGTTCCTCACCGTCACGATCCTGCTGCCCACCGAGTACACCGGCACCGTCATGGAGCTGTGCCAGACCCGGCGGGGCGACATGGTGCGGATGGAGTACCTGTCACCGGAGCGGGTCGAGCTGATCTACCGCATCCCGCTGGCCGAGGTCGTCATGGACTTCTTCGACCAGCTGAAGGGGCGGACCAAGGGCTACGCCAGCCTCGACTACGAACCGGCCGGCTACGCGCAGAGCGACCTGGTCAAGATCGACGTGATGCTCAACTCCGTGCCGGTCGACGCGTTCAGCACCGTGATCCACCGGTCCAAGGCCCAGGAGTACGGCGCCAAGATGACCGAGAAGCTGCGCAAGCTGATCCCGCGCCAGATGTTCGACGTGCCGATCCAAGCGGGAATCGGGAGCCGCATCATCGCCCGCGAAACGGTCAAGGCCAAGCGCAAGGACGTACTGGCCAAGTGCTACGGCGGCGACATCACGCGCAAGCGCAAGCTGCTCGAGCGTCAGAAGGAAGGCAAGAAGCGGATGAAGAACATCGGGCGCGTCGAAGTGCCCCAAGAAGCCTTCATCTCCGCGCTACGGCTGGACGAGTAAGGCGAATGCGTCAGGCGTGGCGACGGCGGCGGCTGGCCAGTACGAACAGCGCGCCGATCGCCACCAGGGCAGCGCCGAGGAGCGACCAGCGAACGATCATGGCGCCGGTGCGGCTGAGCGCGCCGCCCGAAACCGCCTTGCCCGCGGGGCCGACGATCGTGAAGTAGTTGGTCCACTTGCCGGGGTTGGCGGCGGGACCGGGCACCCGGCCCTGCACCACGAGCGCATTGCGGACGCCGAGCTGGTTGGCCGTGAGCGTGCGACCGTCGATGCGCACCTGCGGTACGCCGTTGGCCTGGGCCAGCCCGATCGCGGCGAACAGCGGGCGAGCCAGGGCGACGCCGTCGGAGAGGACGGTGATCTGGGTGGCGACGCACCCGCTGGCGTCGGCGTTCTTGTTGTCGAGGGCCGCCCCGTTGAACGAGCGGGCCGCCGACGACCCGGGTTCGAACCCACAGTTGCTGTTGGTGTTGAACGTTTCGCCCTCGGTCTTGTTGCCGAGGTCCGACTGGCGGTCGAACCCGCAGGCATTCGGAGTGCCGCTACCGCACGGCGCCGTGGTCGTCGTCTGCGCGTGGGCCGCGCCGATCCCCGTTGCTCCAGTTGCTGCGAACACCGCCGCCAGCACAATCAAGAGTCGCTTCATGCCAAAACCAGCCTCCCCTATGGGTTTGGGCAGTTTAAGGCACACGGAGGGTCGCCGTAAACGACCACTGTCAGCGGCGAGCGGGGCACCGCTACCGGCTCAGCCGCCACCGGAGGTCGAAGGTGCGGTCCCACGAGCGGTTCACGTCGGCCGAAGACTTGATCCTCCAGCCCTTGGCAACGACCCTGACCGAGATGTTCATGGCCTCGGCCCGTGCCTGGGGGACCAGCCGCAGGCGCAGTTCGCCGTTGCGGACCGCGTTGCGGATCACCGTGGTGAAACCGACGTTCTCGGTGGTGGCCGCCTCGACCTGAAGGACCTGCTGGGTGAGCTGCAGCCCGGACTCCAGCACGCTCCCAGGTTGATCAGAGCCTCGCGGGCCCCAGAGGTCGACCCGGGTGGCGTACTGGCCCGGGCGGGTGGAAGCGGCGCCGTCGGGGCCGAGCTGGAACGACGGCTTGGCATCGGCCGGCACGCCGTTCACGACGGCGACGTTGGTCCGAACCGTCGCGGTGCCCTTCTCGTCGACGTCGACGGACATTTCCACCTTGGGCTTGATGAAGTAGTCGAGCTTGGTGGCCGTACCGTTCTGCACCGCGACGTGGAACGTGCGGTCGGCGGCGACCAGCGCGGGCCCGCCGCTCAGGCCGCGGTTCTCGAACACCGACTGCTCGTCCTGGTGGGCGCTGAACAGTCGGAAGTGGCCGCCGCGGGCCGCCTCGGCCAGGGCCACGCCTATGGCGGCCACGTCGTAGGACCCGGCCCGCATCTTGTCGACCACGGCGGTCACCGCGTCGCCGAGCTTCTCGTAGCGCGCTCCTTGGTCGGCAGACTGGGCAGGGATGCCGTGGTACAGCTCGTCGAGGAGCACCCGGCGGGCGTTGTCGGCGGTGAGCTGTTCACGGATACCGGGCACGTCAACCGCGCCCAACACCCCGAGCAACTTGGCCAGCCCGGGGACGTCGAGGGCGATGACGCCGTCGACACCGGAATTGGTGGCCTTCTTGTAGAGCGCGACCATGAGCCGCCCGCTCAACGAGAAGTCCGCCGTGATGTTGACGTTCTGCCACAGCTGGCGCGGCGCATCGCTGAACACGGCGCGGGTGCCTTCGGGAATGACGACGTCGACCGGCGACGGCACGGACAGCTCGGTGATGCGGCCCTGTTTGGCCAGGGACATCTCGCCCTTGTTCGACGACCGCAGCACCGCGTAGGACAGCACCATCCCCTGATCGCGCATCTCGGCGTTGTTCTGGCCGGCCACGAAGTAGGTGCGGGGCCCACCGGATCCGAGGAACCGCGCCCCGGCCTCGAGCACGTCGGCGCCGCTGCGCAGGCGGTCGGGCGCCTCGGCCTGGAGTCGCCGGAACTCGTCGCTGGCCCGGCCCAGCTGACCCCACAGCCCGTCCGGCGGCGCGTCGAGCCTGGCGATGGCGTCGGCGCTGGAGCGGAACCGCACGGCGATCTGGCCCATGGCGTCGAGGGGCACGGTCCCGCCGCTGAGGGGCCGGTTGCGGGCGATGCGGTCGAGGTCGACGACGAGCTTCTGGGCCACCTCCGTGGCGGCCACGCCGTTGTCGGTCAGTGTGCGAACTGCGTTGGCATAGGCCCGGACGACGGGAACGTTGCGGACGATCTTGAGCGACCACGACCGCCGCAACGCGCCGTGGGCGCGAGTCAGACGATGGTGCGCGGAGTCGAGATGGGCGACGGCGTCGGCTCGAGCCGACGCGCTCGTGAGCCCGGCGGTGTTATCGACGACACCGGTCACCTCGGCTCGGGCGTTGAGGACGTCACGCCGTGGGCTGCGCAACTCCAGCGCGGCGAGGGCCGCCAGCGCGGCCACCGCGATCAGGAAAAGCGCGCCGCCGAGCAGCGCGCGACGACGAGCGCGGCGTCGCGATCTCGAGCCGTCGCGCGGGACGTCCG
>JACDEA010000465.1 GCA_013816725.1 Actinomycetota bacterium | reverse complement strand
GGCGCTGGCTGGTGCCGCGCTGGCGATCGTCCTCGTGCTCATCGGCCTCGGCGTGTCGGCGGGACGGTCCGGCGACACCGGCGGAGCGACGGACCCGGCGCAGGTGACGACGACGACAACCGCCGCGCCCACCACCACGACGTTGGCGGGAAGCGTCAACGACCAACCGGCGGTGACCTCGCCGCCGGTAGTTAGGGCTCCGGCCCGGCGGCCGGGCAAGGGCGGGAAGGGCGGAAGGGGCTGAGCGCGCTCGCGCCGGTCGCCGCCCTCGATCGCATCGGCTACATCCTCGAGCGCACGCGTGAACCGTCGTATCGGGTCAAAGCGTTTCGCAACGCGGCCGACGCCATTCGCGAACTGCCGGACGAGGAGCTGCGCGAGCTGGCGCGGTCGGGCCGGCTGCGCGAGCTGAGCGGCGTCGGCGAGAAGACCGAGCGGGTGATCCTCGAGGCGCTCAACGGCGACGTGCCCGCCTACCTGGCGCGACTGGAGCGACTCACGCCCAATCCGGCCGGGGGTCCCGGTGCCGAGATACGGGCGTTGTTGAAGGGCGACTGTCACACCCACTCGGAGTGGTCCGACGGTGGGAGCCCGATCCACACCATGGCCGAGGCGGCGCGGGCGTTGGGCCACGACTACCTCGTGCTCACCGACCATTCGCCTCGGCTCACCATCGCCAACGGCCTCAGTACCGAACGCCTGTTGCAACAGCTCGACGTGGTGGCCGACGTCAACGAACGTCTGGCGCCGTTCAAGATCCTCACGGGGATCGAGGTCGACATCCTCGAGGACGGCGGTCTCGACCAGTCCCCGGAGATTCTCGGCCGGCTCGACGTGGTGGTGGCCAGCGTCCACTCCAAGTTGCGCATGGACGGCGACGCGATGACGAAGCGGATGATCGGCGCGCTGGCCAACCCCCACCTCGACATACTCGGGCACTGTACGGGCCGCATCGTCGTCGGCCGGGGCCGGCCCGAATCGAGCTTCAACGCCGAGCTGGTCTTCGCCGCCGCCGAGCAGTTCGACAAGGCCGTAGAGATCAACTGCCGGCCGGAACGACTCGACCCGCCCAAGCGGTTGCTGAAGCTGGCCGTGGAGATGGGCTGCAAGGTGAGCATCGACACCGACGCGCACGCGCCGGGCCAGCTGGAGTGGCAGCCCTACGGGTGCGACCGGGCGGCGGAATGCGGTGTAGCGCCCGACGCCATCGTCAACGCCCGCTCGGCCGACGAGCTACTGGCCTGGACCGCGTCGCACAATCCCTAGAAGCCGGCGGCGCCGCCCACCATGGCGCGAGGGTCGGCGGCGCCCGCTAGGCGATCACCTTCGTTGACGATCACGTGCGCGTGGCCGAACAGGGCCTCCGGCGAGGACGACCGTTGCACGCGGTGGCCCTTGGCCGTAAGGGCAGCGTCCCAAGGCGGCGCGCCGGCCTCGAGGCGGACTGTGACGCGCCCCCGCTCCTGCCACGTCGAGAACCCCGAACCGGTGGCCGGGTCGGCCAGCGCCCAGCGGTTGGCCGCTATCGAGCGACCGGGCGACTGGCCGGCCGCCAGTTGGCGGGCGAGCAGCTGGAGCAGGATCTGCGGCTGGCTGTCACCGCCCATGGTGCCGATCACGCGGTCGAGCTCACCGGTCGGTGTGGTGACCAGCGCGGGCGCCAACGTGTGGGGCGGACGGCGACCGGGGCCGTACTCGGCCGGATGACCGGGTTCGAGCGAGAAGCCGATGCCGCGGTTCTGGAGGAAGATTCGAACGCCGGGCACGATCAGCCCGCAGCCGAATCCGCCGGCGTTGGACTGGATGAGCGACACCCCCATGCGGTCGCCATCGACCGCGCAGAGGTACATCGTGCCGCCCGGCCGCGGCGGCGGTTCGCCCAGCCGGGCTGCGTGGTCGGGATCGATGGCGCCGCGCCGCGCTGCGAGTCGACCGACCTCGACCAGCGCGGCGCCGTCGGCGCTCTCGTGGAGTACATCGAGTCGGTCATAGCCCGCTTGCCGCGCCGCCTCGATGGTGAGGTGCGCCCACTGCGCATCGTCGGGGTCGGTCGGTAGGTCGAGCCCCGCCGCTATCCATGCGCCGGCCGCCGTGAGGTAGCCCTGCGAGTTGGGCGGCGCGGTCCAGAGCACGCGGTCCCAGGCCTCGGCCCGCACCGGCGTCACCCAGTCGGCTTGGCGCCGGGCCAGGTCATCGGGCGTGTACTCGCCGTCGCCCAGCGCGAGCAGCCCGGCGCCGAACTCGCCTTCGTAAAAGCC
>JACDEA010000050.1 GCA_013816725.1 Actinomycetota bacterium | reverse complement strand
GCCAAGAGCAACCAGCGCGTGGCGGTCGAACGGGTGCCCAAGGCGACCAGCACCACGGCGCCCAAACCGCCCGAGTACCGCCGGCTGGCGTGGGGCGCCGTCCCCAAGGTCGAGGTCTTCCAGGCGCCGGGCCAGCCCGCGGCCGTCGGCGCGCTCGAGAACCCCACCGTCGAGCGCCAGCCGCTCGCCTTCCTGGCCATCGGCAAGCAGGACGACTGGGTGCAGGTTCGCCTGCCCGTGCGACCAAACGGCGCGGTGGGGTGGGTACGGGCCAGCGACGTGCGACTGGCCGAGGTCCAGGCCTATCGAGTGCTGGTCGAGGTGGGCGCCCGCCGACTCACCCTGTTCAAGGGCGACGAGGTCGTGATGCAGGAGCCGGTGGGCGTGGGCAAGGCCACGACGCCGACGCCGCTCGGAACCTTCTACGTCGACGCCATGGTGAAGCTCAGCAACCCGAACACCGTGTGGGGCACCTACCAGATGAGCGTGTCGGGGTTCTCCAACGTGCTCGACCGCTTCATGGGCGGCCCGGGCCAGATCGCGATCCACGGCACCAACGCCCCCCAACTCATTCCCGGCGATATCAGCAATGGATGCGTACGGATGCGCAACGCGGCCATCACCAAGCTGGCTGAACTGACCGGCATCGGCACGCCGGTCGACATCGTCGCCTAGGTCCCGCGCCGCGCTTTAAGGAGTCGTTCACCGCATGTTCACCATGCGGCCAGAGCGCGTTCGTTTGGTGGCCGTACGTTTCGGCCATGCGCAAACTCATGCTGACGGTCGTCGCCGCCACGATGCTGCTGGCCGGCTGCGGAAGCGACAACAACACGGCGTCGACGGCGTCGACGGCTTCGTCGCCGACCGCCAAGGTCGCGTGCGCCACGGGCACGTTGTCCGGTGCCGGCGCCACGTTCCCGCAGGCCATCGTTCAGCAGTGGATCAAGGACTACCAGGCCGCCTGCCCCGGCGCGACGGTGAACTACCAGGCGGTGGGATCCGGCGCCGGCATCCAACAGTTCACCGCCGGCACGGTCGACTTCGGCGCCAGCGATGCGGCCATGAAACCCGACGAGGAGCAGGCGGCCACGGCCAAGGGTGGCCAGGTTCTCCACATTCCGTGGACCGCGGGCGGAATCGCGGTGTTCTTCAACGTGAGTGGGCTGCGTGGCCTCAAGCTCTCGCCCGACGCGGTGGCCGGCATCTTCGCCGGAACGATCAAGAAGTGGAACGACCCCAAGATCGCCGCTGACAACAGCGGGACCACGCTGCCCGACATCGCCGTCCAGGTCGTCCACCGCTCCGACGGTTCGGGCACGACCAACGTGTTCACGTCGTACCTCACGGCGGTGGCGCCGGCGGTGTGGACCGCGGGCGCCGCCAAGGACGTGAAGTGGCCGGCCGGCCAGGGCGCAAAGGGGTCCGACGGTGTCACCGCGACCGTGAAGCAGACCGAGGGCGCGGTCGGCTACGCCGAACTGTCCTATGCGAAGGGGGCAGGGTTGCCCGTGGCCAAGATCAAGAATCCCTCTGGCGCCTACGTGGAGCCGACCCCCGCGGCTGTGAGCGCGGCGCTGGCCAAGATCGACGTTCCTACCGATCTGAAGATCAAGGCCGACTTCACGCCCGATGACGCCGCCGCCTATCCCATCTCCACGCCCACGTGGGCGTTGGTGTTCGCCAAGCCGGCTGACGGTGCGAAAGCGACTCTCGTCCGGTCGTTTCTCACCTACGTCCTCGGCGCCGGCCAGAAGGCCGCTCCCGGGCTGGACTACGCGCCCCTGCCGGCATCGGTGCTCGATCCGGCCACCGCCGCGGTGAAGGGAATCGCCGCCTGAGCCCAGTCGCCGCCCAAGATTCGTCGCTGGCCCGGTCGCCGAGCGGGTGGCGGGACGACGCCTTTCGTCGCCTGACCCAGGCAACGGGGCTGGCCGCGCTTGTGCTGCTGCTGGCCATCGGCCTGTTCCTCGCCATCCAGGCTGCGCCCGCGTTCCGGGCGATGGGCCCGCGCTTCTTCAGCGAACGTCAGTGGTTGCCGTCTCCCCCTGCGTACGGCATCGCCGCGCTGGCGTTCGGCACGGTCGTGTCGAGCGTCGTTGCGCTGGTGATCGCGGTGCCCGTCGCGCTGGGTTCCGCCCTTTTCCTCACCGAGGTCGCGCCTCGGCGGATGGGCCGCCCCCTCGGTTACCTCGTCGACCTGCTGGCCGCGGTGCCCAGCGTCGTGTTCGGGCTGTGGGGGTTGCTCGTTTTGGTGCCGGCCTTGATACCGGTCGAGCGCTTTCTCGACCGCTGGCTGGGCTTCGTTCCGATCTTCGCCAACCGCAGCGGATTGTTCGGCCGGTCGATCTTCGCCGGCGCGGTCGTCCTGGGGATCATGGTCGTCCCGATCGTCGCCGCGCTCGCCCGCGAGATCTTCAACCAGGTGCCGCAGGCCAACCGCGAGGCCGCGCAGGCGCTCGGGGCCACGCCGTGGGAAACCATTCGCACGGCGGTCCTCCCGTTCAGCCGGGGCGGGCTGGTGGGTGCCACCATGCTGGGACTGGGCCGCGCGTTGGGCGAGACCATCGCGGTGGCGCTCGTGATGGGCGCCGCGTACACCGTCAACTTCCGCATCACCGAGGTGGGGGGCAACTCCCTCGCCGCCAACATCGCCACCAAGTTCGGCGAAGCCGACGAACTCGGGCGGGCGGCGTTGATCGCATCGGGTCTCGTGCTGTTCGCGATCACGCTGGTGGTCAACGTCGCGGGCCGGCTCGTTGTTCGCCGCTCCGTGGTAGTGGGCCGGTGACGGTTCACTCCGCTCACGCGCTGGGGCGGTCGCACTTCACGCGCCGGCGGGCCGCGAACACCATCGCCGCCGCGGCGATGACTGTGGCGTTGATCGCCGCGTTGGTGCCCCTTCTCGCGGTGATCGGGTACACGGTCAGCCGCGGCGCCGGAGCCTTGTCCGCGGGGTTCTTCACCCACTCGATGCGCGGCGTGGCCGATCGCGATCCGGGCGGGGGGGCTTATCACGCCATCGTGGGAACGCTCGAACAGGTAGGGCTGGCTACGGCGATGTCGGTGCCGGCGGGTCTCCTCGTCGCCGTGTACCTCGTTGAGTACGGGTCGGGGCGCCTCGCCGCCCTGGTGCGTTTCGTCATCGACGTGATGACGGGCGTGCCGTCGATCGTCGCCGGCCTGTTCGTGTACGCGTTCTGGGTTCTGGCGCTGCACAAGGGCTACTCCGGCCTGGCCGCCGCGTTCGCGCTTTCGGTGCTGATGTTGCCGGTCGTCGTCCGCGCGTCCGAGGAGATGCTCAAGCTCGTCCCCGACGAGCTGCGCGAGGCGAGCTACGCCTTGGGAATCCCGCGGTACCGCACGGTGCTGCGCGTCGTGCTGCCGGCGGCGTCGGCCGGACTGACGACGGCGGTGATGCTGGCCGTGGCCCGAGTGACCGGTGAGACAGCGCCGCTCCTGTTGACCGCGTTCGGGTTCGACGCCATCAACCCCAACGCCTTCAAAGGCCCGCAGTCGTCGCTGCCGCTGTTCGTGTTCCGCCAGGTGTCCTCGCCGTATGCGCCGGCCGTCCAGCGGGCCTGGGCCGGCGCGCTTACCCTCATCGGTGTCGTGCTCGGTCTAACTGTCGTCGCCCGTGTGCTCACGCGGCGGAGCCGGTTGGTCGCCTAGATGAGCAAGCGCGTCCAGGCTGAAGCCGTGAGCGCGTGGTTCGGTGACCACCAGGCCGTGGCCGACGTCACCCTCACGATCGAGCCCAAGCAGGTCACGGCCTTGATCGGCCCGTCGGGCTGCGGCAAGTCGACGTTCATCCGCACGCTCAACCGGATGCACGAAGCGGTCGTCGGCGCGCGGATGTCCGGCCGCGTGCTTCTCGACGACGACGACGTCTACGCGCCGGGCGTCGACCCGACCGCGGTGCGGCGGACGATTGGCATGGTGTTCCAGCGCCCTAATCCGTTTCCGACGATGTCGGTGGCCGGGAACGTGGCGTCGGGCCTCAAGTTCGGCGACCAGCGGCCCGCCCGCCGAGAGATGGCCGGGATCGTGGAGCGGGCCCTGACGCAGGCCGGCTTGTGGGATGAGGTCAAGGACCGCCTCGACAAGCCCGGCGCCAGCTTGTCGGGCGGTCAGCAGCAGCGTCTGTGCATCGCCCGGGCGATTGCCGTGGAGCCCGAGGTCCTGCTGATGGACGAGCCGTGCTCCGCCCTCGACCCCGTGTCGACCCTCGTGATCGAAGACCTCATCGCCGAACTGAAGGATCGGTACACCGTGGTGATCGTGACTCACAACATGCAACAGGCGGCCCGGGTCAGCGACGTGACCGCGTTCTTCAACTTGTCGGGCGCGGGTGAGCCGGGCCGTCTGGTCGAGGTGGGCAGGACGGCCAAGATCTTCACCAGACCCGACGACGAGCGGACCGAGGCCTACGTCACCGGACGGTTCGGATGATCGGGCGCGCCGCGCAACGACGGCTGACGACGGCCGAGGAAGACGCGGCCAGCGCCGCACTCCGGGCCACGGAGGCCAGCGGTGAGACCCGCCGCCTGCGGCGCGCGCTCGACGTGCTGCCCGAGGGGGTCATCGTGTGCGACGAGGATGGCCACGTGCTCTACCGCAATCGCACCGCGCAGGGGCTGGTCGAAGCGCGAGGCGCCGACGTGCTCGTTGCCAAGGCGGTCGATGAGTTGCTCGAGCGGGCCCGAGTCGGCGTTCCCTACGACCGCACGGTCGAGTTGTTCGGCCCGCCTGCCCGCACCCTGGTGATCGACGCGCAGCCCATCACCGGCGGCACGGTTGCCGTGATCCGCGACGTCACCGAACGTCGCCAGCTCGACGCAGTACGCCGCGACTTCGTTGCCAACGTGAGTCACGAGCTGCGCACGCCCGTCGGCGCGTTGTCGGTCCTCGCCGAAGCGCTGGCCGACGAGGACGATCCCGCCGTGATCCGGCGGCTGGCCGCACGCGTCACCGCCGAAGTCGACCGAGCCGAGCGGATGATCGCCGACCTGCTCGACCTGTCGCGCATCGAGTCGGAGGGGGAAGGCGCACTGGCGGTGGTCGCCGTTGACGACATCGTGAGCGCCGCATGCGAGCGTGCCGCGCCCCGCAGTGCGGCGCGTGGCGTCCCCATCGTTCCCGGTGGCGCCGAGCCCGGTCTCGCCGTGGTCGGGCGCCGCAGCGAGCTGGTCTCGGCAGTGGCCAACCTGCTCGAGAACGCGGTGTCGTACTCGGATGAGGGGACCTCGGTCGACGTCGTCGCCCGGGCCGACGGCGACTGGGTCGACTTCGTCGTCCGCGACGAGGGAATCGGGGTGCCCGGCCGCGACCTCGAGCGAATATTCGAGCGGTTTTACCGCGTCGACCGGGCTCGCAGCCGCGACACGGGCGGGAGCGGGCTCGGCCTGTCGATCGTGCGCCACGTCGCCCACAACCACGGCGGCACCGTCACCGTCGTGTCCCGCGAGGGCGAGGGATCCACGTTCGTCCTGCGCATACCCAGGAGCGCGGGTTGAAACCCGACGAGGCCACCGTCCTCGTCGTCGACGACGAGAAGTCGTTCACCGAGGCGCTCACGGTGGGGCTCAAGCGCGAGGGCTTTGCCGTGCACGTCGCCGCCGACGGTCCGCAGGCCCTCGCCCTCTTCGACGTGGTGCAGCCCGACGTCGTGCTTCTCGACCTGATGCTGCCGGGAATCTCTGGCCTCGAGGTGTGCCGCCAGATCCGGGCCCGTTCCGCAGTGCCGATCGTGATGGTGACGGCGAAGGACGCCGAGATCGACACCGTCGTGGGCCTCGAGGTCGGCGCCGACGATTACGTCACCAAGCCGTACCGAATGCGCGAGCTGGTGGCCCGCATGCGCGCGGTGATGCGCCGAGCGCCGAAGTCGTCACAGGACGACGTCAGTGGCGAGCGACTCGACGTCGGTGATGTGCAGCTCGATCCCGAACGCCACGAGGTCACCGTGCGGGGCGATGAGGTGAAGCTGCCGCTCAAGGAGTTCGAGCTGCTCGAGCTGCTGCTGGCCAACGCCGGGCGAGTCCTGACCCGCGACACGCTCATCGATCGGGTGTGGGGCGCGACATACGTCGGCGACACCAAGACGCTCGACGTGCACATCAAGCGTTTGCGCGGGCGCATCGAGGACGACCCGGCCCGACCGACGCGCATAACGACGATTCGCGGTTTGGGGTACCGCTTCGAGATCCCGAAAGGCAGGCGGGGCGACGCATGACCGAGACCCGGAAGCTGTTCCACGAGGAGCTGGACGAGTTGCACGCCGACGTCGTGCGCCTCGGCGTGATGGCGTCCGAAGCGATCGAGGCGGCCACCGGCGCGTTCCTCGACGCCGACCTGGGCGCGGCCGAGCGCGTCGTCGCCCACGACGCCGTCCTGGACGACCTCACCCACTCCATCGAAGACCGCACCTACCTGTTGCTGGCGCGTCAGCAGCCCATGGCCGGCGACCTACGCACCCTCGTCACCGTGCTGCGGGTTATCCACGAGCTCGAGCGGGTGGGCGACCTGATGGTCAACGTGGCCAAGGCGACGCGCCGGCTGTACCCGCAACCGCTGGAGCCGAAGGTGCGCGGGCTCATCGACCGGATGCGCGAACAGGCTGGGGTGCAAGTGCGGCTCGCGGTCGACACCTTCGCCGACCGCGATCCGGAGCGGGCTGCCGCGCTCTCCGACATGGACGACGTGATGGACGACTTGCAGAAGGACCTGTTTCGGGTGATCTTCGCGGCGCAGGCCACCGACGACGCCGCCATCCAGCGCGCCGTACAGATCGCGTTGGTGGGCCGCTACTTCGAGCGAGTCGCCGACCACGCCGTGAACGTGGCCGAGCGCGTCGCCTACATGGTTACGGGCAAGTTCGCGCCACGACGAGATGTGGGCCCGGCGCTTTAGCGACGCGACCGCGAACGGGCGTCGAGCGCCGACGCCACGCTGAGCAGCACGTAGATCGCGGCGAAGGTAACGCACACCCACCGGAACTCGGGTTCGGCCACGGGAGCGAGCGCGATACACATGCCGGCGAACACGAGGAATACGCCTGCTCTCCGGTCGACCATCAGGTGAACACCTTCATGAGCTGGAACGTTGCGTAGCTGATGGCCAGCGCGCCGGGAATCGTCAGTACCCATGCCCACACGACGCGACCGGCCACGCCCCAGCGAACGGCCGACAGGCGGTGGGCAGCGCCCACCCCGACGATGGCCCCGGTGATCGTGTGCGTCGTCGACACCGGGATCCCGGCCCGCGAGGTGAAGAACAGCGTGGCGGCCGCAGCGGTCTCTGCGGCCACGCCGCCGGCCGGCTGGAGCCGCGTGATTTTCGAACCCATGGTCTTCACGATCCTCCAGCCCCCGCTGAGCGTCCCCAACCCGATTGCCGTGTGGGCGGCGAGGACGACCCACAACGGCACGCTCGAGGTCTTCGGCACATGGTTGCTGGCGATCAGCACGGCCAGGATGATCCCCATCGTCTTCTGCGCGTCGTTGGCGCCGTGGCCCAGGCTGAACGCGGCGGCCGACACCAGCTGACCGCGACGGAACCCACGGTTGAGGCGGTCGACGTTGCGGACGCGGTGGAACAGCCACGAGATCAAGACGGTGATCAGCAGCCCCAGAGCCAACCCGACCAGCGGCGACAACACGATGAACACGCCGATCTTGCGCAGGCCCGACTCCACCAGGACATGACCGCCGGCCTTGGCGATCGCCGCGCCGGAAATGCCGCCGACCAACGCGTGCGACGAGCTGGTGGGCAGGCCGAGGTAGAAGGTGATGAGGTCCCACGCGATCGCGCCGATCAGCCCGGCGAACACCACTCCGATCGACAGCACGTCCTGTACGACGACGTCCTTGGCGATGGTGTTGGCCACGTGGGTGCCGAAGACCAGGAAGGCCACGAAGTTGAAGAACGCGGCCCAGGCAACTGCCAGACGCGGCGTGAGCACGTGCGTCGAAACCACCGTCGCGATCGAGTTGGCCGCGTCGTGAAAGCCGTTGACGAAATCGAACGCGAGCGCGACGAGAATGACGATGACGACCCCGAGTTCCATTCGCCAGGCGATTCCTTCAGGCGTGCTTCAAGACGATGGACTCGACGACGTTCGACACATCTTCGATGGTGTTCAGCGCGGCCTCGAGGGCTTCGACGATGTCCTTCCAGCGGATCACGTCCAGCGCGTCGAACTCGCCGCTGAAGAGGCGGGCCAGGGTGCGGCGGTAGAGCGCGTCGCCCTCGCTCTCGAGGCGGTCGATGGCGTCGAGGTGCGGCTGCACGTTCTTCATCGACTCGAGGCGCTGCATCAGGGCCACGGTCTCGTCGGCCATGGCGACGAGAACGTCGGCCTGGTCGCGTAGCTCGGGCAGGGGCCGGTCGAGCGACGCCAGCTGGAGCCGGTGCGACACCGCCATCATGTCGTCGACGACGTCGTCGAGTTCTTCGGCCAGGGCGTGGATGTCCTCGCGATCGAACGGCGTGACGAACGTCGAGTTGAGGCGGCGGACGATGTCGCGCGTCAGCTCGTCGCCCAGTTGCTCGCACTCGATGATCCGGGCGTGGCCGGTGGCCAGATCGGTGAAGTCCGACCCGAGAACGTCCCGCAGGCGGCGGCTGCACTCGGCCACGTTGCCGGCCGCGTCGCGGAAGAGCCCGAAGAAGCGGTCGTCGGTGGGGACCATCTTGAAGCGCATGGCGGCGAAACTATGCCGTTGATTCGGACGCCGCTCCAACTGGCGGGCGAACCGTGGTGACGAGGAGCACCGCGGCGAGAATGGCGCCCACCGCGCCGAGAGCGAACGGCGCCCTCGGGGAGACGGTCTCCCACAGGATCCCGGCCGTGACCCCGGCGACGAGGACGCAGGCGCCGGTCACCGCTTGGTGGACGCCCAGGGCTTTTCCTCGCACGTCGGCCGGGACCAGGTCGACGACCAGGGCGCGGCCGATCCCGTCGGTGAACGCCATGTACACGCCGTAGAGCGCGAGCAGCGGCCACACCGGCGCCGACGATCCGGCCAGCGCGAACCCGCCGTACACCACCGCGAACACGACCAAGCCGAGGCCGTAGAGGGCGATGCGCCCGACCCGGTCGGAGCGGACGCCGGCCGGGTAGCTGAGGGCCGTGTAGAGGACGTTGTAGATGGCGTAAGCAAGGATCACCTGGAGAACGGACAGGCCCAGGTTCTTGCCCCGGAGCAACAAGAACGCGTCCGAGGAATTCACCAAGGAGAAGACGGCGGTGACGACGAGAAAGGCGCCGTAGGGACCGCGCCACGGCAACGGCGTGGGCTCCCACTTCTTGTCCGACCGCCGCGTCGTCCGGGGAAGGCGTCGGAGTAGCAGCAGCGCCGCCGCGCTGGGAATCACGGCCACGGCGAAGAGTGGGCGCAGCCGCCCCTCGCCCAACAACATCACACCGGCGACTGCGACCAACGGACCGACGACCGCGCCCGCGCTGTCCATGGCCCGGTGAAAGCCGAACGCTCGCCCACGGTCGCCGGGCGGGACCGCTTCGGTGATCATCAGGTCGCGGGGAACACCGCGGACCGCCTTGCCGACGCGGTCGGCGACGCGAAGCCCGGCGACGAACCCCCACGCCGGCGCCAAGCCGATCAACGGCTTGGCCACCGCGCCGATGGCGTACCCGAACTGCACCATGCGCCGGTGCTCGCGCGCCCGGTCGGCGATGTAGCCGGCCAACGCTTTGAGGCCGGTGGCCACGCCGTCGGCCAGGCCCTCGACCAGCCCGACCACCGCGACAGGAGCGCCGAGCGTGATGGTGAGGAAAAGCGGGATGACGGGATACAACAACTCGCCGGCGGCGTCGTTGAAGAAGCTGACCCAGCCGAGGCGCTTGACCAGCGGCGGCAGCGGCTCGCGGCTGCTCACGCCTCGATCACGGTCTGCCGTTCGAGCCCGGTGAGCAC
>JACDEA010000464.1 GCA_013816725.1 Actinomycetota bacterium | reverse complement strand
GCACCGCAGTGCCCGAACCGAGCGCGGCGTGCAGGGCGTCGGACAGCGCGCCGGCCGGCAGGGCACGCGACACGGCGCGCAGGCCCGACGGCAGCTTGGCCAGCGGAATGACCATGCCACCGAGAAGGAGGAGGGCGAGGTAGAGGCCGTTGGCCGCGGCCAGGGTCGCCTCGGCCCGGAGGCTGCCGGCCATGAGGAGCCCGAGGCCGGCGAAGGCGACGGTGCCCAGAACGATCGCGCCGAGAGCGGCGACGGCGCCGGCGTGGGGCTCCCAGCCCAACACGAGAGCGAGGGCGACGAGCACCACCATCTGCAACGCGATGACGGCGAGCACGGCGACCGACTTGGCCGCCAGTAACGCCGGGCGGCCGAGCGGCGTGGTTCCCAGGCGCTTCAGCACGCCGTACTGGCGCTCGAAGCCGGTGGCGATTCCGAGGCTCACCATGGCGGTGGACATCACGGCGAGGGCCAGGATGCCGGGAGCGAGGAAGTCGACGGGCTCGCGGGTGGGTGTGGGCAGCACGTCGACGACGGAGAAGAAGGCCAGCAGGCCGACGGGGATCCCGAGCGCCAGGAGCACGGACTCGCCCCGCTGCAGGGTCATGAGGGTCTCGGCTCGCGCCTGAGCGACGAGCGGTTTCACTCCCCGTCTCCGGTCAGCCGCAGGAACACGTCTTCCAGTGTGCGCTTGCCGGCGCGTAGGTCGCCTAGCGCCAGGTTGCGGTCGGCCAGCCACGCAGTCAGGGCGGCGACGTTCGCCGGCGTGCTGGCCACCGCCGCTCGGTACTCGCCGGCACGTTCCTCGACGACCGCACCGCGAAGCACGGCGCCGAGGGCGGCGACGTCGAGGCCGGGTGCGGCGGCGAAGAGGATGTCGTCGCCGGTCCCGGCGGCCGAGAGTTCGGCGGGAGTACCGGTGGCGACGACGCGGCCGTGATCAATGATCGTGACGACGTCGGCCGCCCGCTCGGCCTCGTCGAGGTCATGCGTTGTGAGCAGGACGCAGGCCCCCCGTGCCGCCAGGTCGCGCACCATGCCGCGCACGACGAGGCGGGCCTGCGGGTCGACGCCGGCCGTGGGTTCGTCGAGGAATACGACGTCGGGCTGGCCGACGAGCGCGAGCGCCAGCGACAGCCGCTGCTGCTCGCCGCCGGAGAGCCGGCGCCATGGGGTGCGGGCCACCGCGGTAAGGCCCACTCGGTCGAGGAGCGCGTCGGGGTCGGTCGGGTTGGGGTAGTAAGCCGCGGTGAGGCGCAGGACGTCGCGGCCGTTCACGCCGGGGTACACGCCGCCGCGCTGCAGCATCACGCCGATGCGCGGCGCCAGCTGCTTGCGGTCGCCCCGAGGGTCGAGGCCGAGAACTCGGACGGTGCCGGCCGCTGGGCGTCGGTAGCCCTCGAGGGTCTCCACCGTGCTCGTCTTGCCGGCGCCGTTGGGTCCGAGGAGGGCGTGCACGGTCCCGGCGTCGGCCGTCAACGACACGCCGTCGACGGCGGTCACAGAGCCGTAGCGCACGACGAGCGACGAAACCTCGACGGCGGGCACGGAGGCGCAGGGTACTTTGCTGCTCCAGTGATCGACGTTCGCCGGCTGCGCACAGAGAAGGATGTGGTCAAGGCGGCGTTGGCGCGCAAGGGCGTGCCCGGCGGCGACGTCGACCGCGCCGCTGCCCTAGACGAGCGGGTGCGGACGCTGTCGACCGAGCGCGACGGGTTGCGCAAGCAGATCAACGAGATCTCCAAGGAGGTCGGCCGCGCGCACAAGGACGGGCGGGCCGACGACGCCGAGGCGCTGAAAGCGCAAAGCCGCGAGCTTGGTGACCGGGAAGGGGCGGCCAAGGCCGAGACCGACGTCGTCGAAGCCGAACTGCGCGACCTGTTGTTGCGGATCCCCAACCTGCCGGCCCACGAAGCGCCCGACGGAGCTTCGGAAGCCGACAATCCGGTGATCCGGGTGGAGGGTTTCGACCCCGAGTCCTACGGCGCGCATCAGCGGGTGCCGCACTGGGAGGTGGGCGCCGAGCTGAAGATCCTCGACCTCGAGGCCGGCGCCAAGATCAGCGGCTCGATGTTCCCGGTGCTGCGCCGCCTCGGGGCCACGCTGTCGCGCGCGCTGTGCCAGCTGGCACTCGACCGAAACTCCGACGCGTTCGAGGAGATCCGCCCACCGAGTTTGGTGCGGACCGACACGTTGACGGCCAGCGGGCAACTCCCCAAGTTCGCCGACGACTCGTACCGGGTCGAGCGCGACGACCTCTGGCTGATCC
>JACDEA010000049.1:2515-10017 GCA_013816725.1 Actinomycetota bacterium | reverse complement strand
GGCCACACCGGCATTTTCAGGTGAAGGTCCACCGGTAAACGGTCGGCTGGCGTCCGTTCCCGGCCGATGGCTTACCCCGAAGAGGCACAAAGGGTCAGGCCAGGCGGTTTCGTGCCGATGAAGCAGGTGGCAGTGGGTCATCGGCGCATGTGACGGGAGAGCGTGAAGGGGATCATCTTCAACCTGGTGGAAGAGGTAGTCACCGATTCCTATGGGCCGGACACCTGGGACGAGCTCCTCGATGAGGCGGGGCTCGAAGGCGCCTACACGTCCCTCGGCAGCTATCCCGACGATGATCTGCACGGCCTCGTGAGGGCGGCGTCGTCACAGCTGGACGTGCCGCCGGACGCTGTCATCCGGACCATCGGGGAGCAGGCGCTGCCTCGGCTCGCGACCCGGTACCCGGGTTTCTTCGACGGACACGACTGCCGGTCGTTCCTGCTGACGCTCAACGACATCATTCACCCGGAGGTGCGCAAGCTCTACCCGGGCGCCGACGTGCCGGACTTCGCGTACGAAGACGGCGCACCCGGCGAGCTGTTCATCCACTATCGGTCAGCCCGCCAGCTCTGCGCCCTTGCCGAAGGGTTCATCCTCGGCGCTGCGGCGCACTTCGGGGAGACCGTCGCCGTCGACCAGACGAGTTGCATGCATCGGGGAGATCGCGACTGCGTCCTCCGGGTTCGATTCCTGGCCGTCCGTCCGTGAGCGATCCCATTCAGGCGCGGCTCGAGCGGCGAATCGAACGGGAGCGCAACGCACGGCTCGAGTCCGAGCGCATAGCCGAGCAGGCGACGCGCGAGCTGTACGACACCGTCACCCGGCTCGAATCCTCACGAAACGCGCTGGCCGACGCGGCGAGCCTGGTGCGGGTGCTCCAGCAGACGGCGATCGCCGCCAACGAGGCGGATACGTTCGACGAGGCGGCGGCGATCGCGCTGAGATCGGTCTGCGAACACACCGGCTGGCCGATCGGGCACGTTTACACCGTGAACGCCACCGGTGACCGGTTGATCCCATTGGCCGTGTGGCACGACGACGACCCGGCGCGGAACGCGGCGTTCATCGCGGCGACGGATCGATCCGAGCTCGCCGTCGGAGTGGGTCTGCCCGGGCGGGTCTTGGCCACCGCCCGGCCGGCCTGGATCCCCGACGTGACCGTGGATGCCAACTTTCCCCGGTTCGCCGCCGCCCTGGAGACCGGGTTGCACGCCGGGTTCGCCTTCCCCGTCGTGGTGGCGGGCGAGGTTGCTGCGGTGTTGGAATTCTTCAGCCGCAAGCCGATGGATCCCGACGACGAGCTGCTCGCCGTCCTCGCCAACGTGGGCGATCAACTCGGACGGGTCATCGAGCGCAACGCGTTCCAACGCCGGCTCGAACACCAGTCCCTGCACGACGACCTCACCGGCCTGCCGAACCGGGTACTCCTCCTGGACCGCCTCGAACACGCCCTCGAACGGTCGGTACGTAGTGGCGAGACCGTGGCGGTCTTCTTCTTCGATCTCGACCGGTTCAAGGCGGTGAACGACAGCTTCGGCCATCAGGCCGGAGACCAGGTGCTCATGACAGTCGCCGAGCGCGTCCCCACGGTGCTCCGGCCCGGTGACAGCCTCGCCCGGTTGAGCGGTGACGAATTCGTCGTCCTGTGCGAGGGCGTGCCCGACCCGGATGCTGCTGTGGACCTTGCCGATCGGATCCTCGAGGTGGTCGCCGCCCCGATTGTCTGCGAAGAGAACGTCGTCCACATCTCGGCCAGCGTTGGGATCGCCTTCAGCGGAGCGGGCGCGGTGACGCCCGAGGATCTGCTGGGGAACGCCGACGTCGCCATGTACCGCGCCAAGGAACGCGGGAGGGGCCTGTGTCAGCTCTTCGACGAGGCGCTGCGGACGAACATTGTGCAGCGGCTCGAGACGGAGCGGTCGCTGCGTCGTGCGATCGGCCGGGGGGAGCTCGTCGCCCACTTCCAGCCCGTCGTCGACCTCCGTGCCGGGCGAATCGCCGGCGCCGAGGCGCTGGTGCGGTGGATGCACCCGGAACGAGGGCTGCTGCTCCCTGGCGAGTTCATCGCGCTCGCCGAGGACACGGCACTGATCGGCCGATTGGGCGAGTGGATGCTGCGCGAAACCTGCCGCCAGCTTCGCCACTTCTGCGACCTGCACCCGGACGTCTCGCTCAGGATGGCCGTGAACCTCTCTGTCAGCGAGCTGGAACAGCACACCCTGGTCAAACACGTGACCGAGACGCTCCAGGCGTACGCCATCCCGCCTGAAGCGATCGTGTTCGAGATCACCGAGAGCGCCGTGATGCACGACGCCGAAGTCGTCATCCGACACCTGCATGAGCTGCGAGAGCTCGGTTTTGGTCTCTCCATCGACGACTTCGGCACCGGCTTCTCCTCGCTCGACCGCCTCCGGAAGATGCCGGTGCAGACACTGAAGATCGACCGGTCTTTCATCACGGACATGGACACCACGCCGGGCGGTACCGCGCTCGTGGCGGCGATCATCGCCATGTCGCACAGCCTCGGACTCGAGGTCGTCGCCGAAGGCGTCGAGTTGCCCGAGCAACTCATGACGGTTCGGCGGCTCGGCTGCGACCACGCGCAAGGCTTCCTGCTCGGCCGCCCGGCGACCCTCGACGATCTCACCCACGCCATGGCTTCAGGGCACATCGCCGACGTCCTCGCTGCCGCGCCGGTGGACGTCGGCAGCGATGTCCACGACGAGATGTCCCGCATCGTCGCCAACGCCCTGAACCGCCGCGACGAAGTCGCTCGCGCCACCCGATCCGTCGTCGCCGAGATCCAGCGGCTCGTCGGCGGCGAACGTCCCAAGACCTGACGAGGGCGCGGCGGTGAACGACTTCTTTACAACGACCCTCACCTTGGGTCTGTCTTGGCCGATTGTTCTGGTATGACCACTGCCGCGCGGTTGAACCGCGAGCAGATCAAGACCGGTGCCCTCCAGGACGCCATCTTCAACAGCGCCTACTTCTCCAGCATCGCGACCGACGAGCGCGGCGTCATCCAGATCTTCAACGTCGGCGCCGAGCGGATGCTGGGCTACACGGCGGTGGACGTGGTCAACCGGATCACCCCGGCCGACATTTCCGATCCCCAGGAGCTGATCACGCGGGCAGCCACGTTGAGCACGGAGCTCGACACGCCCATTACGCCCGGCTTCGAGGCTCTCGTGTTCAAGGCCTCGCGTGGCATCGAGGACATCTACGAGCTGACCTACATCCGCAAGGACGGCAGCCGTTTCCCGGCCATCGTGTCCGTCACCGCGCTGCGGGACGTCGGCGGCGAGCGCATCATCGGCTACCTGCTCATCGGTACGGACAACACCGCCCGCAAGGAGGTCGAGGCCGCCCAGGCGCTCCTCGACCAGCAGCTGCGGGACCAGCAGTTCTACACACGCTCCTTGATCGAGTCGAACATCGACGCGCTGATGACCACGGACCCCGAGGGCACCATCACCGACGTCAACCAGCAGATGGTCGAGCTAACAGGGCGGGCCCGCGGCGACCTCATCGGAGCGCCCTGCCGCAACTTCTTCACCCGGCCCGATCTGGCCGACGCCGCCATCGGCCGCGTGCTCGATGAGCACAAGGTGACCGACTACGAGCTGACCGTACGGGCCCAGGACGGCCACGAGACCGTGGTGTCCTACAACGCGGCCACCTTCCACGACCGCGACCACAACGTTCGCGGCGTGTTCGCGGCGGCGCGCGACGCCACGGATCGCAAGCGCATCGAGCGCACCCTCCAGGAGAAGAACATCGAGCTGGAGCACGCCAGCCGCATGAAGTCCGAGTTCCTGGCCACGATGTCCCACGAGCTGCGGACCCCGCTGAACGCGGTGATCGGGTTCTCCGAGGCCCTCAAGGACGGTCTCATGGGCGAGATGACCGAGAACCAGCAGGAGTACATCGGCGACATCTTCACCAGCGGCCAGCACCTCCTTTCGCTCATCAACGACATCCTCGACCTCTCGAAGGTGGAGGCCGGGATGATGGCCCTGGAGCTGGAGACGGTCGACCTCGAGCGCCTGCTGTCGAACGCCCTCTCGATCGTCCGCGAGAAGGCGGCCGCCCGGCACATCACGCTGAAGCTGGACCTCGGAACCGACCTCGGCGCCCTACAGCTCGACACCCGCAAGACCAAGCAGATCGTCTACAACCTCCTCTCCAACGCGGTGAAGTTCAGCGACACCTCCACCGTCGTCACCCTCAGCGCTCGGCGCGTGCCCCGCTCCAGCGTCGGTGTCATCGACGGCCCGTGGCCGATGCACGGCTTCGTGCTGGCGGACAACGAGTTCGACGAGTTCCTCGAGATCGCAGTCCGAGACAGCGGCATGGGCATCTCGATGCTCGACATGCCCAGGCTGTTTCAGCCCTTCAGCCAGATCGACAGCAGCCTGGCCCGCAAGTTCGAGGGCACGGGCCTCGGACTTGCGATGGTCCGGCAGATGGCCGAGCTGCACGGGGGCACGGTGGCCGTCGGCAGCGAGAGCGGCGCCGGCGCCTGCTTCGCCGCCTGGCTGCCCCTCCGCACGCCCGCCGAAGCCGGTTACCTGGAGCGCCCGGATGTCACCACCCAGGCTGCCGCAGCTACGCGTGAGCGCACAGCGCTGGTGATCGAGGACGATCCCATGGCGGCCGACCTGGTGCGACTCCTCCTTCAGGCCGAGGGCTTCACCGTGGTGCTCGCCGCCAGCGCCGAGGCGGCGCTGCGCATCGCGCCCGAGCTGGCGCTCAGCCTGATCACCCTGGACGTCCAGCTCCCGGGGATGGACGGATGGGAGTTCCTGGCCGCCATCCGTGAGGTCGCCGTCCTGGCCCACGTGCCCGTGGTCGTCATCTCCGGCGGCGACGACAGCAATATGGCGCTCTGCGGAGGTGCCGCCGCCATCCTGCAGAAGCCGATCAGCCACGGGGCCCTCAAGGCGTCGCTCGCCCACCTCGGCCTCCACGCGGTCGCGCACCGTACGCGCACCGTGCTGGTCGTCGATGATGACCCCAAGGCCGTTGAGCTGATCGCCGCCTTTCTCCCGACCCCGGGCTACGCCATCGTCCGGGCCTACGGCGGCGGCGAGGCGATCATCCTCGCCCAACGCCTCCGGCCCGACCTGATCCTCCTCGACCTCATGATGCCCGAGGTCAGCGGCTTCGACGTCGTCGGCGCCCTGCAGCGCGACCCGGAGACGGCGCACATCCCCATCCTGGTGGTTACCGCCAGGCAAGTCACCGTGCAGGACCGCGAGGCCCTCCGCGTCGAGGGCGACCGCGTCGTCCACATCATCGATAAGGCCGGGTTCAACCGGCAAGGCTTCCTGGCCGAGGTGCGGCGCGCCCTCCCCGAGGGGGCGCTGACCTGATGGCAAAGGTGCTCATCGTCGAGGACAACCCGGCCAACATGAAGCTGGCCTCGCTCCTCGTGCGCAACGCCGGTCACACGGTCCTGGGGGCAGTCGACGCCGAGACGGGTCTCACGATCGCCCGCGCCGACCAGCCCGACCTGATCCTCATGGACGTGCAGCTTCCGGGCATGGATGGGCTTGCTGCTACCGCGCTGCTCAAGCGTGACGCCTCCACCGCGGCCATCCCCGTCATCGCCCTTAGCGCCCTGGCCATGAAGGCCGACGAGGAGAACAGTCGGATCGCCGGGTGCGACGCCTACATCGTCAAGCCGCTGCGCTATCAGGAGTTGTACGCGGCCATGGAGCGGCTCCTGCCGTCGACCGCCGTCGTCGGGCAGTGACCGTCGCCGCGCCGTCGATCCTGATCGTCGACGACGAACCCCAGAACCGCCGGCTCCTGGAGGTGCTCCTGCACCCGGAGGGCTACGTCACCCGGACCGCGTCGAGCGGCCCCGACGCGCTGGCGTCGGTCGAGGAGGACCCCCCGGATCTCATCCTGCTGGACGTGATGATGCCGGGAATGGATGGCCATGAGGTCACGGCCCGACTCAAGGCCGATCCGGCCACCCGCAGCATCCCGATCGTCCTGGTAACCGCGCAGACCGATCGGGCGGCGCGCCTGGCGGGCCTGGCCGCCGGCGCCGAGGACTTCCTTACCAAGCCAGTTGACCGGGCCGAGCTCTGGCTGCGCGTACGCAACCACTTGCGGCTCAAGGAGCTCAGCGACCTTCTGTCCAAGCACCGCGCCCACCTCGAGGCCGAGGTGCTGACTCGCACGTCCGATCTCCAGCACTTGGCCCACTACGACCCGCTCACCGGCCTGCCCAACCGGACCCTGTTCTACGACGTCCTCGGGAAGACCCTCCAGCACGCCCAGACCCAGAGCTGGACCGTGGCCGTCGTCTTCATCGACCTCGACCACTTCAAGCTCGTCAACGACACCCTCGGGCACGCCGTCGGCGACGAGCTGCTGGTTCAGGTGAGCCACCGCCTCGTCGACTGCGTCCGTCTCCGCGACACGGTGAGCCGCTTCGGCGGCGACGAGTTCGCACTGATCGTCGTCACCGAGGACGGCCCCCAGGCCGCCGCCGCCGTGGCCACCAAGATCCAAGACGCCCTGCGCGAGCCCTTCGAACTGAAGGGTCACGAGGTGACCGTCAGCGCCAGCATCGGCATCACCGCCTTCCCGGAGGATGCGGCCGACCCGGAGACGCTCATCAAGTTCGCCGACACCGCCATGTACGAGGCCAAGCAGGCGGGACGGGACGCGTTCCGGTTCTTCACACCCGAGATGAACGCCGTGGCCCTGGCCCGCCTGCAGCTCGAGACCGCGCTGCGGCGGGCGGTCCGCGACGGTGAGTTCGTCCTGCACTACCAGCCCAAGGTGGATCTCGACCTCGGCCGGGTGGTGGGGTTCGAGGCGCTCCTGCGCTGGGACCGCCCGGGCCACGGGCTGGTGGCGCCCGGCGAGTTCATCCCCGTCCTCGAGGACAGCGGGTTGATCGTCGACGTCGGCCGCTGGGTCATCGCCACTGCGTGCGAGCAGGTGGCTGTATGGCAGCGGTCGCCCGTCGGCCCGCGGCAGGTGTCTGTGAACGTGTCCGGACGCCAGTTCGTCGACGGCAACCTGCAAGCCGATGTGGCCAGCGCCCTCGACGCGTCGGGCATCCCGGCCGGTCTCCTGGAGCTGGAGCTCACCGAGAGCTCGCTGATGGCCGACACCGCCAAGACCATCACCATCCTGGAGGGCCTCAAGTCCCGGGGCGTGCAGATCTCCATCGACGACTTCGGCACTGGGTACTCGAGCCTCGCCTACCTCCGGCGGTTCCCCATCGACAAGCTGAAGATCGACATCAGCTTCGTGCGGCACATCACCACCGACCCCGACGACGCCGCCATCGCACAGGCGATCATCCGGATGGCCCACAGCCTCAGCCTGGACGTCATCGCCGAGGGGGTCGAGACCGAGGCGCAGCTCGAGTATCTGCGTCGGTGTCGATGCGATCAGATGCAGGGGTTCCTCTACAGCCCGGCCCTCGCCGTACCCGCCCTCGAGCGGCTGCTGGCCGACGGCCAGTGTTT
>JACDEA010000049.1:0-2505 GCA_013816725.1 Actinomycetota bacterium | reverse complement strand
GTGTTTGCCCCCGGTCGACACCACCGTCTCGCCCTCGACGCTCCTGCTCGTGGACGACGACCTCGCCACGCTGACCCTCCTCACGATCCTGCTCGAGGGTGACGGCTACCGGATCCTCACGGCGTCATCGGCGGCCGAGGGCTTCGAGGTGCTGGCGCTCCACGAGGTGCACGTCATCGTGTGCGATCAGCAAATGCCCGGCATGAACGGCACCGACTTCCTCAATCGAGTTAAGGAGCTGCACCCCGGCGCGCTCCGGATCATGCTCTCGGGTGCGGCGGACCAGGCGTCGGTCGTCGGCACGATCAACCGAGGCGAGGTGTACCGCTACTACACCAAGCCCTGGGACGCTGAGCACCTCCGGCACAGCCTCCGTGACGCCTTCCGGCACTACCGGCAACTACGGGAGGTCCCCCAGCACGATTGTGCCGACGCCGAGGTCACTCGCCGGGTGGACCAGCCGGCCTGATCGGACGGCGCTTTACCCGGCGAGCTCGACGCTCGGGTGCGGGTAGCCGCCGGATGTGCTGGAGTCGACGCAGACTCGGTTGCGGCCGGTCCGCTTGGCTTCGTACAGCGCGGCGTCGGCGGCGCGAAGGAGCTGCTCGTCGTTGGTGCCGTCGAACAGGCCGACGCCCACGCTGGCGGACACGGCGATGCTCGAGGTGGAGCACGAGGCGATCGCCTCGCGGACGCGTTCAGCGACGGCGACGGCGACGGGTAGGTCGGTACGGGGAAGAACGACGGTGAACTCTTCGCCACCCCAGCGACCTCCGACGTCCTCGACGCGGATCGAATCAACGATGGCGTGCGCTGCGTCGCGGAGTACGACGTCACCCGCCTGGTGGCCGTGGCGGTCGTTGATGTCCTTGAAGCGATCGAGGTCGATCAGCAACGCGACGAGTGGAGTGTGGTGGCGACGCGCTTCCGCGGTGACGCGGGTCAGTGTCTCCTGGGTCGCTCGCCGGTTGGCGAGGCCGGTCAGGAGGTCGGTCCCGGCGGTGTGGATCGCGACGGCTCGTGACGCTCGGAGACGAAGCAGCAACACGATTGCGATGGTGCCGATCGCGGCGATGGCAACCAGCAGCAGCCACGCGACCCATCGGCCGGCGGACGCCGGCGAGAACAGTTGCTCCGACGGGACGGTGAGTACGACACGCCACGCCGTGTCTTGGACCGGCCGGACCGACGCGGTGACCTTCTCGTGGCCGACGCGGAGCGAGTGGACGCCGTTGTTGAGGGACTTGAGTTGAGTGGCGGTGGCCGCATCGGGGCGGCCGGCGGTGATGACGCGGCCGGCGCCGTCGAGCAGGAACGCGTTGCCGCCGGCGACCGGAACGACGGTGGCGAAGTAGGCCCCGAGTGGGCTGGCAGCGGGCGCGAAGGCGCCGCTGAGAACGCGGCGCCCGGCACTTGAATCGAACGGGACCGCGACGGCGGTGATCGGGGTGCCGTTGGCGGCAGAGGGCACCACCTGGGATACGGCGACGTGTCCGTGAACGGCGGCGCGCAGGTGCGCGTAGTCGATGGTCATGTCGCGGCCGCGCAGCTCGGGCTTGTGAGGCCAGAGCTGGAGGAGGTGGCCGCTGCCGTCGAGAAGGACGGCCGCGTCGAACCCGAATGCCTGGATCACTTCATCGAAGGTGGCCTCGTCGACGCTCGGGCTGGCGAGCAGGCGTTCTGCTTGGGCGCGCTCGCGCCCGGCGACGTCACCGAGGTAGTTGCTGGCAAAGGACGTGGTCAGCGAGGTGCGGGCGGCGAAGCGGTCGGTGAGCATCCGCCGCGCTCGGGTCTCGGAGGACCGGGTGGCGAAGCCCAGTCCGGCGAGCAACGCGACGAGCACGGTTGCGGCGAGCACCGCGGTGGCGGTGTTCCCGCGTCGAGGCGCGCGTATCGCTGGGATCACGGTGCTACATCGACGGTCCGCGGTCGCACCTGAGCCTTCAGTGCGCTTCGGGACGAATCGGACTGCAGCGCGGGCGTCCGCTCGCGAGACTGGTCGGCCTATGCGATACGCCTACCTTTTCGGACCTGTCGCGATCACCGTCGAGGCGTGTACGTGCCCAGAGGGCGATCTCGAGGCCGGTGCCCGTCTCGAGATCCGCCGGGCGCGTCCTCGGCCTGGCAACCGCGACGGCAACGAGGGATTCGAAGTGCTGTCTGTCGGCGAGGGTGGCATATGGCGCGCTGACCTCCTGGTTGTCGTCGACCCGCCGACCGGCGAGCCCCGCCATCACCACCATCCGCGCTTCGAGAGCGGTGACGTCGGTGACCGCGTGTTCGACCCAGGGCTAACCGCGGACCCGTCCGGCTGGACGGTGGCCAAGCTCGCCGATCTGCGGTCGTTGTTCATCGAGTGCGGCGCCGACGACCTCGTGAACGCGATCGACTACGACGAGGTCACTCGGGCGCTGCCGGCGATCCGAGCCGCGATCGACGCGTGCGCCGTTGCCCGCCCTTGACGCCGACGGTCGGGCGCCCTTCGGCTTCCGCGCGGATTTGGGT
>JACDEA010000463.1 GCA_013816725.1 Actinomycetota bacterium | reverse complement strand
CGGTACATCTCGGGCGTTTGTGGGTACGCATCGGAAATGGAGCAGTTCCAGATGCACCACGTGTCGGCGGACGCAGAGGACCACGCGGTCGGCCTCGAACTGCAAATCGTCGAACTCGTCGAGCAGCAGAACCGGGCGGTCGTGCAGGGTCACCCTGAGGAGGCCGCCGCCTTGCAAGCGGAGGTCGAAGCACTACAAGCAGAACTGGCCAAGACGGCCATGCACGTGCCACAGTTCACCGACGACTGAGCGACGCGCCCCCTTAAACCGCGCGTCCCCTTACTCAGTCAGCGCGACGGCGAGTGGTGAACGTCCGTCCAGCGCGAGTTCGACCGCGGCGCGACCAGCCATCGACGCGATGACATTGCCGTGGCCGCAGAAGGCGCCCACGGCGACGACGTTGGGCCGGATCTCTTCGCACACCGGGCGCCGGTCGTCGGTATAGCTGCTCGTCCCCGCCCATCGATGTGTGACCGGCGCGTTTCTCACGCCCACGTCTTCCCGCAACAGGCAGTCGAGGGCGGCCTGCACGGCCTGGGTCGGCCGGCTGGCGGTGGTCCAGGACTGATCGGGGAACTGATCGCGGCAGCCACCCACCACTACGCGACCATCGGGCAGCTGTTGCCAATAGTCGTAGCCGTAGCGGCTGTACACAGGGCGGCCGATGCGCACCTCGTCGGTGCGGGCGGTGGCCAGCATCTGTAAACGCGCCGTTCGGACGCGTCCGGTCAACTCCGGTAGAACGCGCTCGAGGCCGCCGTCGACAGCCACGATGACGCGGTCGGCCTCCAGCGCGTCGAAGTTGTCGACCAAATGGTTCTCGACCAACACGGCCTCGTTGTCGCGCGCTGCGGCGGCGAGGAGGCTGGCTCGGGCCAGCGGGTGGAACGAACCGTCGGTCGGCACGATCATCGACCCGTCCCGCTCCAGCTCGGCCGGGAAGCCGTCGTCCCGCAGGGCTTGATAGTGGGCGGCGCAGTCTTCGTGCTCCTCGAGTGATCGCGGGCGGCGCACACTGCCGGTGCGCGAGATGACCGTCGGTGTCTCGGCCATCATGCGGTCCATCTCGTCGAGCGTGAGCCCGTACAGCTCGCGATCGCGGCGGCGGTGATAGAAGTCGGCGGTGCCCGCCAGCAGGAACCCGGCGTTGCGACCGGTGGCGCCGCCACCCAGCCGCCCGCTGTCGTACGCCGCTACCGTTGCGCCGCGCCGCCGCGCCTCGAGCACCGCCGCCAGACCCGTCGCCCCCAGCCCCACCACCGCCACGTCCATGGGGGGAGACTGTGCCATGGAGATAGGGGGTACATGAGCCAGATGCTGCTGGGCGATCGCTACGAGTTGGGCGGCGTCATCGGTCGCGGCGGCATGGCCGAGGTCCACGGGGCCACCGACACGCGCCTCGGTCGGGACGTGGCCATCAAGCTCATGCGTGGCGGCGGCGCCGACGGCGAAGACATGAAGGCCCGATTCGAGGACGAGGCGAGAGTGGCGGCTCGGCTCGAGCACCCCAACGTGGTGGCCGTCTACGACACCGGGATCGCGCCCGACGGCCGCCCGTTCATCGTGATGGAGCGCCTGCCGGGGGAGACCCTCGGCGACCGCATGCGCGCCGGGCCACTGCCAGAGCCGGTCGTCCGCTCCGTCGCCGACGACGTCCTCGCCGCGCTGGCGGCAGCCCACGCCGCCGGCATCGTGCACCGCGACATCAAGCCCGGCAACATCCTCCTCACCGAGGACGGGCGGGCCAAGATCGCCGACTTCGGCATCGCCCGCGAATCCGATTCCCTCCTCGTCGACCCGACGTCGACCAACGCGTTGACGGGCACGCCGGCGTACCTGGCTCCGGAACGGGTGGACGGCCACCCGGCCACGGCCCGGTCCGACATCTGGGCGCTGGGTGTCGTGCTGTACGAAGCGCTGGCGGGCCGCAAGCCGTTCGACGGGCCCAACCCGCTAGCCGTCGCCATGGCCGTGCGCGACGACAACGCGCCGCCGCTCACCGACCTGAACCCCGCAGTGGACCCCGTCATCGCCGCGGTCGTGGAGACGGCGATGGCCCGTGATCCTGCGGGGCGCTTCGCGACGGCGGTGGAGATGCGAACGGCGATGCGGGGCGACGCGACCGCCTCGACGGCCGATACGACGCTCGTCGCCGCCGGCACCGTGGTCGATCCCACGGTGATGCTGTCGCCGCCGCCTTCGACCGCCGCGGCCGCCGCACCGCTGATCGCATCCCGGCGACCGCCGGTGCGGGCGCTGGCGCTGGCTGGTGC
>JACDEA010000462.1 GCA_013816725.1 Actinomycetota bacterium | reverse complement strand
AGCCGGACCTTCCACGGCGACCGCGCCGGCGCCGAGGCACGGCTCGACGAGCTCGTCGCCGACGTGCGGGCCGGGCGCCACGGCGACGCCGAGATCACCCTGGGCGCGCTGCTCGAGGTGTGGCTCGACGCCGTCCACGACGACCTGTCCCCCACGACCTACAACGAATACGCCCGGCTCTCCCGGAACCTGTTGGCGCCGTCGCCGCTGGGCCGCTCGCCGGTGCGCAAGGTCACCTCGGCGGACCTCATCGCCTTCTATCGGGCCATGAAGCGCTCGGGGCGGGCCGTCAACACCATCCGCAACGTCCATGCCGTGCTGCGTGGCGCCCTCGACTACGCCGTCCTCGCCGAGTGGATCGACGACAACCCGGCCGCCCGTGCCCGCCGGCCACGGGGCGAGCGGCGGGCTATCAAGCCGCCGACGCCGGATCAGGTCGTGGCCCTGGTCACGGCCGCTGCCGCGGTCAACGCCGAGCTCGCCGCGTTCCTGCGGCTAGCCGTCGCCACCGGTGCCCGTCGAGGCGAGCTGTGCGGCCTCCGGCGGTCCGACGTCGACCTCGAAGCCCGCACGCTCCACATCCAGCGCGCGATCGTCCACGACGGTGACCGCCTGGTCGTAAAGGACACCAAGACCCACGCCGACCGGCTCCGCAAGATCGGCCCCAACGCCGCCATCGCCTTGCGCGATCACCTCGAGGCGATGGACAAGCGGGCGGCTGACGTCGGCGTCCGGATCTCGAAGCACGCCTACGTGTTCTCGGGTAGGGCCGATTGCGCAACGCCGATGAAGCCCGACACGATCACGACCTACTTCGTGACGCTGCGCAACTCGGTCGGGCTGAAGACCGTGAGGCTGCACGACCTGCGCCACTTCCGGGTAACCCAGGAGCTCGACGCCGGTATCCCGATGCCAACGGTGTCCGAGGGGGCCGGCCACGCCAACTCGGCGACGACGGCGGGCATCTACGCCCATGGGACCGAGCCGTCGAGCGAGCTCGCCGCAGACGTCGCCGACGACCTGTTCGGGTGATGTGACAAACCCACTTCGTGACCGGCTGCTCGCTGAGCGAGGGTGGATCATCGCGGCTATCAATGCACTCTGGCGTTCCTTCGGCGCAGCCCCCGAAAGGGGGGCCGCTGTCGTTTGTGGCCAGGGGTAGCGTTCTTTGCCCTTCATGACCCGCCGCCTCTTCCGTGTGTATGTCGATGAGTCGGGCGACCGCGGGTGGGGAGGGCGGGCTAGCGAAGTCTTCGTTGTGTCCGCTGTCATCACGCCTGACGATGAAGACGCGGCTCTGCGTCAGAAGCTGTCCGCAGTTAACAAAGGCCTGGGACGGCCAGCGAGCACCGTGCTTCATTGGGCGGCGAACGTTAAGACGCACGCTCAGCGCAAGTTCGTCGCGAAGAGCCTGTCCGAGACCGACGCAGTATTCACCAACGTCGTCGTCGTGAAGAACTCGCTCATCGGCACCGGTTCGGCGCTCAGCGATCCGATCTACCAGTACAACTACGCCATCCGACGCTTGCTGGAGCGGGTGTCTTGGTACGTGGACGACCACAACGGCGAGGCGATCATCACCTTCGCCCATGTGCGGCGGTTCCCCTACGCGAAGCTCAACAGCTACGTCCGCCACTTGAAGGCGATGGGAGGCGCAACTGAGATTCGGTGGAAGGCGATACGGCGATGGAGCATCGACCAACCAACGAACCGTCGGCTGCTGCAAATGGCTGACTTGGTGGCGGGCTGTTGCTACTCCGCTGTCCGTGCCGACGAGTTTGGCGACCACGAACCGGGCTACCTGATGCAGATTGCCCCCCGCATCTACCGCCGCGGCACCGGCAACATCACCTCGTACGGGTTCAACGTGGTGGGCAAGCCGGGTTGCATGAGCGTCTACCCGTGGTGGAAGACGTTCAAGGCGACCTGCGAAAAGGCCCCGTAGCGCGCAGCAGCCCTCTCCAACAGGACCGGGCCGGCAACTGCCGCCAAAGGGCGGGTGTCACTGAAACAGCGACTGACGGGACTCCCGCGTCCTGTTCGAGAGGGCTTATATAAGTGTAGTTCCCTGTCAACCTCCCCGCGGAACGCGGCGCGGCGTGTTCCAGTAGGGCGACTTGCACCTGGGGCAGACACCTGGCTGTCAGAGCAGCTCCGTCATCGCCGTCGTGGCCACGGCGACTGGCACGTCGAAGATCTCGGCGACGTCGTCGGCCGTGTAGCTGAGCTCGTTGGCGTCGAGGCTGTCGGCGATGGCGGCCAGGTCCGCCGGCGGCACC
>JACDEA010000461.1 GCA_013816725.1 Actinomycetota bacterium | reverse complement strand
CCCGCTTCCGATACCGCAACCACACCGCGCCGCCCGCGCCCCCGTGACGACCGCCGCCACCACCCCTGAGCAGCCACTATGGGCAGGACGAGCGCCGCGGCGACAGCGAAGGTGACGCGGGCGCCGACGGCGTCGAGACCGACTCCACCCACGACCGGCCCCGTCGTCTGGCCGGCGCGGGAGACGCCGACGAACAGGGCAACGAGCGAGCCGCGGTTCCGCATCGGCGCCGCGCTGACCACGGTGTCCTGCAACGTTGGGATGGAGAGGCCCTCGCCGGCGCCATACAGCAGGAGGGCCACGACAATGGCTGGTAGGGCCGGCACCGCGGCCATCACCGCGAACGCCACCACGAAGAAGAAAAAGGCGGCGGCCAACGTGACGCTGGCGCCGACTCGGTGGCGGATGCGACCGACATTGAGGGCGGCGGCCGTCGACGCCACGGCCGGCACGGCGAGCATGAGGCCGCGGCCGGCGGCGCCAACGCCGAACTCGTCGGCCAGGTACAGCGGCAGCACAGTGAGCACGAGGCCGAAGATCATCGTGAAGAGGACGAAGGCCATGACCATCGCGCCCAGAACCCGAGCCGTGCCGACGTAGGGTCGGGCCTCGCTGAGCTGGGTGCGCAGCGTGACGGCGACGCGCGCGGACCGGGGCAGCCGCCGCCACATCAGCGTGGCGGTGACGAGAGCGATCCACATCGGCGCGAACGTCAGCCGCCAACCGCCGATGCCGGCCAGCACGCCGCCGATCGGGGGGAGCACGAAGATGGACGCGGTCAGTGCGGCGGCGTTGAGGCCGATATAGCGCGTGCGCTCGGCGCCCTGCCAGTGATCGCCGATGATCGTCACCGCCAGGTTGATCAGCCCCGCCGAACCGATCCCCTGGGCCAGGCGCAATGCGAGCAGCACCGCAAACGACGGTGCGAACGACGAGAGGCCGCCGGCCAGGCCGAAGAGGACGAGGCAGGGCACCACGACCTCGCGGCGGCCGAAGCGGTCGGCCAGGAGGCCCAGCACCGGCGCCAGGAAGATGCCCGGCGCGGTCGCCGCCGCGAGGAGGAGGCCGGTGGCCGAGGTCCCCACGTTGAAGGCGTCGCGGATGTCGGGGATGGCCGGCGTGATGAGCGTGTTGGCCATGATCCCCGTGAGGGTGATCGAGACGATCAGCACGAACGGCGGCCGCTGCGAAGAAATAATCGAGCCCGAGGAACCTCGCGTCGTCATTCGCACTTCCCCGAACGAATGATGGCGTTCCGCTCCTCGGGCTCGGGCGGCACCCTACCGTCGGCTCGCGAGCGGGGACAAGGGGCTAACGCGGTTTGAAAACCGACGCGTAACCGATCGCCATCGCCGGGCGGAAGTAGCGCTCCGAATAGGCCCAGCACGCGCCGATGATGCGGTCGAGTTCGCCGTCGTCCACCGCGCCGAAGGGCATCTGGCCGACGAGGTAGAGCGCGTCCTCGGGACCGATGGCGAAGCGCATGGCGAAGAGGCCGAGGTTGGCTCGCAGCAAGTACTCGTAGCAGGCGGCGACGTTCTCCTCGGGGGCGGGCATGAAGTACGTCTCGTAATGGACGGTGCGCTGGCGCAGCGTGAGCCAGACCGTGGTGGTGGTCTTCTCCTCGCCCTTCATGCGGATGTACCAGCGCCGCTCGGCCGGGTCGTGGTCGACGGCGAGCAGCATCGCGTTCGTCTCGCGTTCGCCGGCCGCCCACCGATCGATCAGGGCTCCCAGCGCGGCCAGCTCCTCGGGCGTGGCCGGCTCTACGGGCAATCGACGAGCTCGCGCGCGGTGAGGTCGGCGTAGAGGCGACGGAGGCGGCCGGCGGCGACCGACCACGTGTACGGCCGGGCCCGTTGCGTCGCTCGACGCCCGAAGGCCGCGGCTAGCGCGGGGTCGTCGATGATCTCGGCGACGCGGCCCGCGAACGCCGCGGGATCGCGGCCTTCGACGAGGAAGCCGGTTTCACCATGATCGACCAGCGTCGTCAGCCCCCCAACCGCCGACGCGACGACCGGGGTTCCACAGGCGGCGGCTTCGAGGGCGACCAGCCCGAAGGACTCCGACCGGCTCGGGATCAACACGACGTCGGCCGCCCGGTAGTACGTCGACAGCAACTCGTGGCGCTGGGGAGGCACGAACACGACGCGGTCGTTCAAACCGAGCGAGCCGACGAGCGCCCGCACCCGAGCCAGCTCGTCGTCACCGCGGGGACCGCTGGGTCCGCCGACGACGACCAGATGGGCGGCGCGACCAAGGTCGGCCAACGCCCGCAC
>JACDEA010000048.1 GCA_013816725.1 Actinomycetota bacterium | reverse complement strand
ACCGCCTACTGATGGAGATCGTCGGTCCGGCGGCGACGCTGAAGCGGGGAACGCTCGAGGCCGCGCTGCGCGGCTCACTCGAGCGCGCCTACCAGGGGACACTGATCCTCACGTTCGGCGGTGGCACCAATGAAGTGCAGCGCGATCTCATCGCCATCTTCGGGCTCGGTATGCCGAGGTCGATCTAAATCATGGACTTCGCACTCAACGACGAGCAGCTGGAGTTGCAAGGACTGGCCAAGCAGATCCTCGGCGGCGAGCGCGCCGTTCGGGCGAGCGAGCGCCAGCGAGCCGGGCGAACATGGGGCCTGGGGGCGGAGCGCCCGAAGATGTGGAAGGAACTGGCCGCCGCGGGGTTGCTCGGCGTCGGCGTGCCCGAGCAGTACGGCGGCCTTGGCTACGGCATCTTCGAGGTCTGCATCGTGCTCGAGGAGCAAGGCCGGGCCGCCGTCGACCTGCCGTTGCTGCCGACGCTCGTTACCGCGCTGGCGCTTCCCGATGTCGCCAAGGACGAGTGGTTGCCGCGCGTAGTCGCCGGCGAGGCTGTCCTCACTGCGGCACTCGAGGATGTCGTCCCCTACGCCAACGAAGCCGACGCCATCTTGATCGGCGACCGACTCGTCGCCCGCGCCGACCTCGACGTCACCCCGGTCGAGACCACCAGCGGTACCCCCCATGGCGTTCCGCGCGGATTTGTGCGTGGTGGGCACGCCAAAATCCGCGCGGAACGGTTCTGGACGGCCGGACTGTGCGCGATGCAGGCGGGGGTCACCGAGGAGGCGCTGCGGATCACCGCCGAGTACACGAAGGATCGCAAGCAGTTCGACAAGCCGATCGCGTCGTTCCAGGCGGTGGGCCAGCGGGCGGCCGACGCGTACATCGACGTGCAGGCGATCAAGCTCACCGCGCAGCAGGCCGCGTGGCTGCTGTCCGAAGGCCTGCCGGCCGACGACGAGCTGGCCATCGCCAAGTTCTGGGCGGCCGAGGGCGGTCAGCGCGTCGTCCACGCCGCGCAACATCTCCACGGCGGGATCGGCGTGGACCTCGACTACCCGCTGCACCGCTACTTCACGCTGGCCAAGCAGATCGAGCTGTCGCTGGGCGGCGCCACCGAGCAACTCGTCAAGATCGGGCAGAACCTTGCAGTTCAACCTCGCTGACATCTTCGAGTCGGTTGCCGACGCGGTAGGCGAGCGTGAGGCCGTCGTCGTCGGTGACCGTCGCCTCAGCTACCGCGAGCTCGACGAGCGGTCGAACCGACTCGCCCGTCACCTTCAAGGTCTTGGGGTGGGCGCCGGTGACCACGTCGGCTTCCAGTTGCTGAACGGCCTCGAGTACGTCGAGGGAATCCTGGCCTGCCTCAAACTGCGCGCCGTCTCCATCAACGTGAACTTCCGCTACGTCGCCGAGGAACTGCGTTACCTCTACGACAACGCCGATTTGGTCGCGCTGCTCGTCAATCGCGAGTTCGCCGACCGCGTCGAGCCCGCCCGTCCCTCCAAGCTGAAGCACGTGATGGTCATCGAGGACGACTACGAGGCGGCGCTGGCCGACGCATCGCCGGATCGGCTCGACATCGAACGATCGGGCGACGACCTCTACATCATCTACACCGGCGGCACGACCGGGATGCCCAAGGGCGTGATGTGGCGGCAGGAGGATCTGTTCTTCGCCGGCCTCGGCGGCGGTAACCCGCAGGGTGAACCGGTGGAGAAGGCCGATCAGGTCGCTCCTAACGCGGTCGAGCGCGGCGTGATGACGATGTTCCCGGCGCCACCGCTCATGCACGGCGCCGCCCAGCTCGGCACGCTGATCTCGTTCAACTGGGGTCAGAAGATCGTGCTGTTGCCGAAGTACAACGGCCCGGACGCGCTGGAACTCATCGAGCGCGAGAAGGTCAACACGGTGAGCCTTGTTGGCGACGCCATGGCCCGGCCGCTGGCCGAAGCTCTCGATGGCTCGCGCGACCTGTCGTCGTGGTTCGCCATGAGCTCGGCCGGTGCGATCCTGTCGGAAGCGGTCAAGGCGCAGTTCCACGAGCACCTTCCCAATCTCATGATCCTCGACAGCTTCGGCGCCACCGAGACCGGATTCCAAGGGACGGCGGCGCCGGGTTCGAGTCCGGAAGCCGGACTGCGTTTCGCCATGAACGACGAGACGATCGTGGTTGACGACGCGCTGCAGCCGGTCGCGCCCGGCTCGGGCGTGGTGGGGAAGGTGGCCCGCTGCGGTCACGTCCCCCTCGGCTACTACAACGACCCAAAGAAAACCGCGGCGACGTTCTTCGAGCGCGACGGCAAGCGATGGGTGGTCCCGGGCGATATGGCCGAGGTCGAGGCCGACGGCATGATTCGCGTGTACGGCCGCGGCTCGGTGTCGATCAACTCCGGCGGAGAGAAGATCTTTCCGGAAGAGGTCGAGGCCGCGCTCAAAGCTCACCCGGCCGTGTTCGACGCCGTGGTCGTCGGTGTGCCCGACGACAAGTGGGGCCAAGCGGTAGCCGCTGTGGTCCAGGTGCGCGACGGCCAGGCGGCGCCGACGCTCGACGAGCTGGACGTCCACTGCCGGGCGCGAATCGCCGGTTACAAGGTGCCGCGCCGGCTGGCGTTGGTGGGCGAGATGGTGCGATCACCGGCGGGCAAGGCCGACTACGCCTGGGCCCGCGACATCGCCATCAGCCAGACGTAGGTGCGCCGGGCGCAAGCGCTGTCAGGGCGGCTTCTACGGCGTTGGGAGCGAAGAACTCGGTGCTTGTGATTCCGATGTCGCTGAAACGCACGACACACACGAAGTCGAGGAGGATCTCGCCGCCGTCGCCGTCGTGGCCCCGGCCGTCGATCGAGATGACTAGGTCTGAGTCCGACACGCGATGCACGGCCGTCGGGACGATGCGGCCGTCCGGGATCATCGAAACCATCACCGCGAACCACTCCATCACTTCCTCGCGACCATGACGGCTCGGCCCGCCCGCGGGACGGCGGTCCGTGAGCACGGTGTCCTCGGAGAAGCCGTCCGTGTAGGCGTCCCAGTCGCGCCGGTTGTATGCGGCGAGCGACCTGTAGGCGCTCAGCCGGCGCTGGCTGCCGAGCAGCGCGTCGCCGATCGCTTCGTCGTCGGCGTAGAGCTCCTCGGCGCGAATGAGGGCCTCGAGAAGTCCGTCCTCGGGGAAGTGTTCGATGTTCACGAACTGACCCTCGGGCGTGACGCGGTCGACGGTGTAGCGCACACGTTCAGCGCCGCCGAGACCTGCCCATGCGCCGTCGGGGACGTCCGCTTCGTAGGTGGCTCGCAGCGACGCGACCCAATGGCGGTTGCCGAGCGCCACAACCGGAACGTGGTGCATCCGGACCTTGAACACGCCGGCGACTCGTTGGAAGTCGTCGACGAACGTGGCCCGATCGAGAACGGTGTGATTGATGTTGTCGACGAGCACCGCGTCGGGTGCGTAGAAGCTATCGAGTTCGTCGATCGCTCCGCGCGTCACGGCCTCGTTCATCGCGCGCGCACTCGCGGCGACGAGCGACAGCGACGCGTCCGACGTCGTTCCCGCCTCCAGGTCGTCGAAGCGGGCCATCGCAGCGGCGAAGTCCTCCACTGAGAAGACTTCGCAGCTGGCGTACAGGTCGCCGTCGACGGTGCTCAGCAACAGTCTCTGGACCACAGCGTCGCCACCTGATAACCCCCCACCTGACGAGGTGACTTCGGCCAGTCCGGTGGTCGTGCCGAGTCGATGAACGGCCGCGATACGCGTATGCACATCGGGTGACAGTCGCACGAGCTCCTGCTGGGCCTTCACGAACTCCTCTCGATCACGCGGAGCGAAGCCGACGGGGCGCCGGTCGACGTACTTGAAGTCCGCGCTGATCGTCGCGGTGAGGCCCGACCAGTCGCGCCCGTTCAGGCGTTCCGTGACTCGCCGGAGGACGCCGTACGTCCGTCCCCAGCGACTGCCCTCGCCGGCGACGAACCGGTCGTCCAGCTCGCGCATAGCCGCGTCGATGTCGTCTAGGTCGAACATGATCGCTGTGGCGATCTGGCTGTCATCGTTGAGTTCGTGGAGCACAAAAAACGTGACCTCGGCGTCACCGCCCCCGTGAGGTGCGTCGCCGGTGCGCGCCACCCGGTTCAGGGCGAGCCGCTCGCCGCGCACTGCGATCGTTTCGACCTCCGTTATCGGCAGCGCCATGGCGCGGATATTTTCGAAGAGGTTGTCCCGACCTTGCGCCGCGTAGTGGAGCCCCTGGCGACGGTCCTCGAGGAGTACGCCTTCGGCGAAGCCGGCTCCGCCCGCCCGCCGCGCTCGCACCGCGGCATTCTCGAGAGAACCACGCGCCGCTGCGGCCACGTAGCGGCAATCGAGTTCGGCGAACGCGGCATCGAGGGCGTGGCTATCGAAGTTGACTATCGCCGCGGTCAGACCACTTTCGTTGAATTCGACGAGGGTGACGTGTTCAACCTCGACGCCGTGAACGGGATCTCGTCGCGTATTTCGTGTGAGCAAAAGGCGGTCGCCCCGGCTCGCGATTAGCTCGAAGTTGATCTCGGAGAGCCCGAGCTCGACCCCGGCGCGCAGCGCGGCGAAGACGTCGTCGCGCCCCGCCGCAGTCGTTTGCAATCCGGACCGTCGGTCGTCAAAAAGGGCATGCTCGTCGAGAGCCAGTCGTATCGAGGCAAAGTCACGGTCGCGTACGGCTGCGCGGAGGCGGGTCATGTTGAGCGCAGCCGAGGACGGACCATCGGTAAGCGCGACGCTTCGAGCGTCGAGCTCGGTGATCGCGCTGGAGTGATCGTGGGGTTCGAAGATGACCACGCGCGAGACCAGCCCGGCGTCGTTCGCTTCGCATACGGCGAGCTGCTCGACGTCGGCGGTCCCGCCGCCGTGCTCGGCGTGGCCGCCGGTGTTCAAGAACCGTACGAGGGCGACGCGCTCGCCGCGGACCTCCAGCGGTTCTACCGTCATGTGCGTGAGGCCGACGTCGTAGAGCGAGCGAGCCTCGGCCATGCACGCCTCACTCCCCTCGGTGCGGTAGCGCTCACCGGCCAACGTACGTGCCTCGACGACGACGTCGGGGGCGTGCATCGCCACGAACTCGTCCCAGTGATGGTCCAGCCAGTGGTGCCCCGCCATCGACGCATACAGCCGCGTTACGGCGTTCTCGAGGGGGTCGGCGGGCGCAGGCGCGGTGATCTCGGCATAGCGGCGCCGGGCGTCGTCGATCTGGTCGGTGCTGTACCGATCGAGGCGGGCCAACCTGCCGTCTCGAATCGTCGCGATGTTCAGCTGGTCGACGACCGTGTCGCCCCCGGCCAACCCGGATCCAACGTTCCGGATCCGCAAGAAGCCGTTGCTCGCGGTGACGTCATAGACCTCGACGAGGTCCATGCGCGTGTCCGGGGCGAGCTCGGTGAGCGCGGCGAATGCGGAGATCCACCCGTCGGCGCCGACCGTGCCGAAGCCGTTGGGAACGTGGTCTACCAGCAGGAAGTCGTCGGTGACGAGATCGCGGAGGCTGTCGAACCGGCGGCGGTTCACGTTCCCGATGACTCGGCAAGCGAACCGGAAATTCTCCGCCGCCCCGGGTTCGAGCGTGGTTTCGTAGCGATCGTCGAGCTCTGCGACGGCCGCGTCGAACGCGTCGGCGTCGAACAGAACGTCGGTCTTGAGGAGACTGTCGTTGTCGAGTTCGAAGAGGCTGATCCACTCGACCACAAACGGCCCGCCGCCCGCGGCCTCTCCATCGAGCCGCACCGCCGCAAGCCATGAATTGTCGCCTCGGGACGCGATGACGTTTGCTGAGACGGTGGCGCCGGTCGCTGTGATGTACTCGAAGTTCCGACGACGAGTTTCCTCGTCAGGTCGGTCGGTGCGCGACGCGGATCGGCGGTCCTCCGCGATCGGGTTCTCACTGCGGACCGCCTGCCACCGCTGCCACTCGCCGGAGTTGAACGCGCCCGTCAGCCGGTCCATTGCCGCAGCGATGCGGGATGATGGTCCCGACGCGGTGTGGATCTCTCGGAAGCGGCGCCGTGCCTGGTCGAGCTGGTCCTCGCCGTAGCGATCCATCCGGTCGTACTTCCCGTCGCGGATCGTGCCGACGGTAACAACGGTGTTCTCGGTTGGCCCGCCGCCAAGTCCCGAGCCGGAGAACCGGAGGATCGAGAGCGTCGCGTTGGACGCGACCTCAACGTCGGTCAGGCGCATCACCGTGTCGGGAGCGAGCTCGGCGAGCGTGCGGCCGATCGAGACCCAACCCTCGGGTCCGAGGACGCCGAAGCCATTGGGCGTGTGATCGATCAGCTGGAACCCGTCATTGGTCAACTCGACGAGCCGCGTGCTCTCACCGGAGTTGAACGACGCCGGCACCGCATTGGCCGCTTCGAAGGCGGCGGCGAGCGCGGGCGAGAGCGACAGTCGAAAACGATCGTCCAGCTCGTCATACGCGGCGTCCAGATCGCTGACGTCGAAGGCCACCGCACGGCGTATGCGTCCAACGTCATCGACCTCGTGCAGGAGTAGGTACTCGCTCTCGGCGGCGCCACCTCCGTGTGGCACCGCTGCTATCCCGACGATGTGTTGCAGCGACAACCGCTCGCCGCGGATGGCGAGCGTGGTCACCCCGACGTCACTCGGGCGGTTCATCTCGGCGAACGTATCGGCCTGACCGCGACCGGTGACCGTGATGCGGAGACCGGACCGACGATCTTCTACGACCATGTTCTCGGCGGTCGGCGCGCTTATGAAGCGGTCCCAGTCGAAGGGATCGAATATGCGAGAAGCACGATTCCCCAAACCACCACGCGTCACCATCGCGGGCCGGTTCGGCGCCAGCTCGTCGAAACGAGACAGCGCGGCGTCGAGTTGGTCCGGGGGGAAGCGCTCGGCCCGCAGGAGTTTTCCGTCGGCGAAGATGGTGACCAAGATCATGCTCGAGTCGCTGATCCCACCGCCGAGCCGGGAACCAGTGCGGCGGTAGTACCCGACCAAAAAGGGCGGGGACATCCGGTGGAGCACAGCGCAGTCGAATCGTGTGTCCGGGGCCAGCTCCGCCATTTGCTGTTGCAGCCGCAGGAACTCGGATCGGTTCGTCAGCCCCGACCCGACCGGGTAGTGGTCGACCTGTACGAAGTCGGGGCTGAGGTGGCGGTCAAACGCTTCCCAGTCCTGTTCGTTCAGACTGCGAATGAAGTCGAAGCCTGGTCGCAGTATTTCACCGAAGCGGGCTCCATCATTGGCCAGGTAGCGCTCGTCGAGGTGGTCGACGGCACCGGCCATGTCGTCGGCGTCGAAGTTGGTGAGCTCCGCGATGAGGTTATCGTTCTCGAGCCGTACAACCTGGAGGAACGGCACCTCGAACTCGTTGCCGTATTGGTCGGCGTCCGGACCGACGCACCGTCGGAGCATGAGCCGCTCGCCACGAACGGCCAAAACCTCGCTCCGCCGTCCCCGTGCCGCAGAAAGCAAGCGGTCGGCCAGCTCGGCGTCGGGTGACAGGAAAGTCCGCGCCGTCGGCCCGTCGCGGGCGATCAGTGCGCGCTCGAACGCGTCGGCGACCTGTGTCGCTTGATTGTCGAGCCCGAGGGGCGACGAGGCCGTGAGTACGCCGAATCTGCGGAGGGCCGGCTCGACCTCCCCGATGGACACGCGCTCGACGCGGACGACCTTGTCGTCGCGGACCAGGATGACCGCGTACGCCGGTGCGTCCATCGCCCCGCCGGCCAGGCCCTGCCCTGTCAGCGAAGACAGCGCGACTACGCCCGCGGGCGACATCAATGGAACTGTGATGACGCGTAGCCGCACTTCTGGCGCGAGCTCGCTCGCGGCGCGCAGGTAGGCGACGTAGGACTCGCGATCCAGGCTCCCGGCGCCGCCGGGCAGATCGACGAAGGTGCACTCCGGGTGCAGGGTGTCGGCGACATCAGCCCAGCGCCGCTGGTTGAAGTACCGGAGGAACGCGGCCGGCGGCCCGTAGACGGGCGCAGCAGAACAGAACCGACGGTCGAGCTCCTCGTACGCGGCGTCGCGGTCTGCCATGTCCCAGCGAACCCGTGCGACGATCAATCCCCGCTCGTTAACCTCGGTTAGCGAGAGCACTTCGCCCTCGCTCTGCCCCGCCCACGTCGTGTGCGAGAGCATGAACCGGTCACCGCGCGTAGCGATCGGATCACTCGTGATGTCGGCGTTCGCGTAAACGAACTTCGCCTCCGCAACGAGGGTGTCTCGTCCGGCAACGACGGTGTTCAGGCCACTTCGGTGATCTTCGAAGGTCACGTCCTCGGCGTGGGCCGCGGCTACGTCATCCCAACGGCCTGTCGCGGCCGCAGCCGTCACGTCTTCGGAGGCGCGTGCTGCCGCGTTCGACAGCGTCGTCGGGCGTCGGGCCCGCAGTGAGGCGCGGACCTCGTCGAGCGTGTCTGCCGAGTGGAACTCGAACCGGTGGGCCCGGCCGTCGGCGTCCACCGTGAGCTCGTTGACGAAGGCGAGTTCGACGGATCCGCCCGTGAGCGCCGTGCCGAAGGCGCGCCCGAGATAGACGACTTTCCCGCTGATTGCGTCCATGGTCTCGGCGACGAGGCGGACGTCGGGAGCGAGATCGATCAGCCCGTGGAGCATCACGATGTAGTCGTCGGCTCCCACCTCGCCCCACCCGGCGGGCCGGTGGTCGAGGAGTACGAAGGTCGGTGCAAGCAGGGCGCGCGTTTCGTCGAAGTCGCGTGCGTTGTACAGCTCGAACGTGCGCAGCGCGAGCTGGACCTCGACCGCGAACGGCGCGGCCTCGCCAGCGAGAAACCGAGCGTCGAGTTCGGCGATCGCGGCGTCGAGATCGTCGACGTCGAAACGCACGTAGCCGACCATGCGACCGTCAGTGTCGACCTCGATGACTTCGAGTAGCGACCCGTCGAACGAACCGGAGCGCGGGTGGTCGCCGGTCCACGTGAGGAGACCGAGGGACAGGCGGTCGCCGCGCGTTGCGACCACCTCCGCGCCCACGCGAATGGGGGCGCCGTGGATGAACTTGATCTCGTCGAGGACCACGTCGCGCCCCGTGGTCCGCGTGCGCAGGCCCTGGCGGCGATCGTCCCTGACGACGTTGTCGGCGATCAAGTCGGCGAGCTCGTCCCACCGGCCTTCGCTAGCGAGGGCGAGGCGCAACGTCTGAACATGGCTGGCCCGATTTGTTGGCAATGTTGTGGGCGGCCCGGCAATGCGTGGCACCCCCGCCACTGGTAGCGGAGTCACCGAGCGCTCGGCCGCGGCGGTGGCGCCCTTGCGTCCGTAGAGCTCAGCCGCCCGGCGGCTCTGCTCATCGGCCTCGTCGTGACGACCGCCGGCGTGCAGAACCGTGGCCAGCGCGGTGCACGCGTCGGCGTGGTCGATGACGAGGTCGGTCGACTCGGCCAGCGTGACAGCGTGCCGTGACAACGAGAGCGCTTCGGCGGTCTCGCCGCGGCGCGCCAGAGCCTCGGCTCGCGCCGAGCGCCATGCGATCGCGGTCTTGAGATCTTCGCCGGCGCGGGTCTCGCTCTCGGCGGTGAACTCCAGCGCCTCGTCGTCACGTCCCTGCGCGAGGAGGGCCCGGGCGAGAAGGGCGGCGCTCTGGGCGGCCTCGACGTCGACGCCGAGCTCGAGGAAGCCGGCGTGGGCTCGGCGGAGATGTTGCTCCGCAACAATGGGATACCCGGCGAGCAACTCGATCAGCCCCGAGAACTGGTCGGTCTCCAGCAGTCCGCTGCGCAGCCCGAGCTCCTCGAGCGACGAACGGGCCGCCGCCAGCATGCGTCGCGCCGCGTCGTCACGGCCGCGCAGCGCCTCGAGTACGGCCTGGCATCGGAGGGCGGTGGCTTCGACCGCGGGTGATCCCGACGTGATGCGCAGCACCCGGACGACGTCGAGGCACTTTCCGCTGGCGCGGGCCACCGGGCTCGGCCCCCAAAGCGCCGCAAGAGGAGCACCGGCGAGAACACTGTTGGCGCGTCGGAGGTCGCCAGCCTGCCTGGCCGCGGCGAGGGCCTTGTCGAGGGCGGCCTCGCAGTCGGCGATGCGGCCGAGGCGGGCCAACGCCTGGGCCCGGACCCCGTGGGCCTTGGCGGCACCGGCGAAGTCGTCAATGGCCGCCAACCGC
>JACDEA010000047.1 GCA_013816725.1 Actinomycetota bacterium | reverse complement strand
GATTTCCTCTACGAGGTCACCAACCTCGTGCGCGACGCCGACGGTGTGGCCGCCCAGTACGCCGACGCCTTCGGCCTGCACCCGACAGCGTTCGTCCCGATCAAGTCCTCGGCCTACGGCTACGGCGGCAGCCTCACGCTGTTCAGCGCCGACCGGCTGCACCGGTTCGAAGTGATCACGGCCCACGACTCCGAGAAGACGATGGGTCGCTACTTCGGCAAGTTCGGCGAGAGCCTGTACATGTGCTTCGCCGAGAGCGCCCAACTCGGCGCGGTGGCCGAGCGGTGCCGCGAGGCGGGCGCCCCGATCACCGCGGTGGAGGACCACACGTTGTTCCTGCATCCCGGCGCGCTGGGCGGAGTGATGCTCGGGCTCAGCAAACCGACGTACGCGTGGACGTGGTCAGGTCATCCGGAAAGGGTGGAAAGAACATGAGAGAGGCGGAGGCGGAGGCGAAGACGGAGCCGAACGGACCAGCACAGAGCGATGAATTGTTGGTCGAGAACAAGGGCCGGGTGCGCGTCCTTACGTTGAACCGTCCGCAGCAGAAGAACGCCTTCAACGATGCGCTCTACGACGGCGTTCGCGACGCGCTCACCGACGCCATGGAGGATGACTCCGTCGCGTGCGTCGTCGTTACCGGCGCCGGCGGCGCGTTCAGCGCCGGCCAGGACCTGGGCGAGATGGGCAACCGGCCCGTGCACGAAGACGACGAGCCGCACGGGTTCGACCCGTTCGTCACCGAGCTGATGTCGTTCGCCAAGCCGCTGATTGCCGCGGTCGACGGTGTCGCCGTCGGCGTCGGCGTGACCATGCTGCTGCACTGCGACCTCGTGCTGGTCGGGCCGTCGGCCCGTTTCCGGGCGCCGTTCGTCAGCCTCGGCATCGCCGCCGAGGCCGGGTCAACGGCCCTGTTCCCGTCAACCATCGGCTGGCAGGAAACCGCCGCGTTCCTGTTCCGCTCGGCGTGGATGAACGCCGACGAGGCGGTCCGCACCGGGCTGGCGTGGCGCAAAGGCGACGCTGTCCTCGAGGCTGCGCTCGAGGTGGCCGGTGAAATCGCGGCGATGCCGGTGAGCACGCTGGTGGCGAACAAGCAGGCGCTGCTCGCGGCGCGCGCCGACCTCGTGAACGCGGCCCGTCAGCGGGAGAACGCCACGCTGGCCAAACTGGGCGGCGGTCCGGCCAACCGCGAGGCACTGAAAGCGTTCATGGAGAAGCGCCCCGCCGACTTCTCGAACCTCTAGGCGCCGCCGCCGGGCGTGGTCGTCGAACTAGAGCTAGTCGTCGGCGCTGTGGACGTCGTCGGGCGGGGAGTCGAGGTGGTGGTGCGACCGATTGTCGTGGTGACGGGGCGGGTCGTCGCCGGACGCCCCGGCGTGGTCGTCGACGCCCGACGGGTAGTACTTGATACAGACGACGACGAGGACGTGGACGTGGACGACGACGCGGTTGGCAACGATGTGGTCGTGCCTCGTCTGCAATGGAGCGCGACGTACGCCGATATCCGTTGGATCGCCGCGTTGTAGGCATCGCTGGTGAGCGCGTCGGACTTCTTTTCCGCCTGTGAGCGCTGCACACCTTCCAGCGCGATCTTGGCGTCGGAGCGGATATCGGCGGGCACGTCGGCGGCGATGCGGCGGATGTCTGCGTTGGTCATCGGGAATGAGGCCCGCGCGACCGTGTAGCCCTTGCCGAAGTCGCAGCGCATCGCTGCTCGTCCCGCTGCGCTCACACGCGCCGAGGCGACCTTCTGCGCCGGCTTGTGATCGCCCCGCCCGTTCACGTACAGGCCGACGATGATGGCGCCTGCAATCAGCACGGCGGCGCCGGCAATAAGCCGCAGTCGCGCAGGCGTCATCAGCAGTTCACCCTCGTGTCGGACGGATCGAGATCGCAGACGTTGATGCCCGGTCCGCCATCGAGGTTGTCCACGCCGGATCCCCCGACGAGGACGTCGCCATCGGGCTCGCCGAAGAGTGAGTCGCTACCGTCGCCGCCGACCAACACGTCGTCGCCGCTGCCGCCGCACAGCACGTCATTGCCCGTGCCCATCGACACCACGACGTCGTTGCCGTCGTGCCCGAGGATCACGTTGTCGGCGCCGTTGTAGAGCAGGATCACGTCGTTGTCCGGCGTGCCGTCCATCGTCGCCGGCGACGTGCATGTCGCGGCCGGAGCCGACGGCGTGCACGTCACCGAGACGTCGTCGATCTGCGGCCCCGCCCCGCCCGTCAGAACAGTCGACGCGAACGTGAGCTTGGTCGCCGCCGCCGTAACGGTGAAGGTGAAGGACTGCGTCGACCAGCCGGGTCCGCTGTGACTGAACGGTACAGGCGCGTTGTTGTCGATCTGGGCGTTGAGGGAAGCACCCCGGGTCTGCAGCTGACCGTGCTGTGACATCCAGAATTCCACGGAGCACGTGTCGCCGGCCACGGTGTCGAAGACCTGCTCGATGGCGCCGGGAGCACGGCCGTTCAGGTCGACGCATTGCGCGCCGGCGGTCCGACACGGCGTGCCGCCCGGCCCGGTTCCGTGATCGATTCCGCCCAACGCGGCGCCGCCAACCGCGGTGACGGTCCAGGGCCCGAGCTTCTGCAGGTTGTAATACGTCTCGTATGCCTTCGTTTCGACCGGGGCCTCGAAGTCACCGTCGCTGAAGGTGTTCGCCGCCGCGGGTGCGGCGAGATGCACGGTCGCGACGAGCGCCGTCACTACTCCAACGACGGTCAGCAGTGCCTGGAGGCGACGATGCCGACTCGATCTCATCTTCAACGACGGTACCTTCATCTTCCGTGTGTGGGCGGTATGTGTCGGCGACGCCGGCCCAGCAGTTGGCCGAGGAGTTCCACGTCGACGTGGTCAAGGCCGACGACCTGGCGCCGAAGTACAACGTGGCGCCCACCGACGAGGTCTACGCGGTGGCCATCTCGCGGGAGGGACTGCGGCAGCTCGGCACGTTCAAGTGGGGGCTGGTGCCGTCGTGGGCCAAGGACCCGTCGATCGGCAACCGCATGATCAACGCCCGGGCCGAGACCGTGTCATCGAAGCCCGCGTTCCGGCGATTGCTGCAGAAGCGGCGCTGCATTCTCCCGGCCGACGGGTTCTACGAGTGGCAGCGCCTCGACGGCGGCGCCACCTCGAAGAAGCCGCGCAAGCAGCCGTTCTTCATTCGCCGGCGCGACGGCAAGCCGATGGCGCTAGCCGGCTTATGGGAGGTCTGGAAGCCCCGCGACCAACAAGGTGCGGACTGGTTGCGGTCGGCCACGATCATCACCGGCGAGCCCAACGAGTTGGTCTGCCGCATCCACGACCGCATGCCGGTGATCCTGCCCGAGCCGGTGTGGGACACGTGGCTCGACCCGGCCAACGACGACGTCGACGCGCTGGCCGCTCTCCTCGTCCCCTATCCCGCCGACCTCCTCGAGGCCTACCCCGTCGCCACCGACGTCAACAGCGTGCAGAACGACGGCTCCCACCTCATCGCACCCCTCGAGGGCCACGACCCCCTCTAACCCGCCGAACTGACAGTCAGACCGCGCGCTTTTCCGCCCGTTCTGACTGTCAGTTCGCCAGAAGAACCGCTAGGAGAAGTCGACCTTGACCGGGCCGCGGGACGTGTCGTCGGCCTCGAAGTACTCGCGCTGCTTGAAGCCGAAGCGGGAGGCGATCAGCGCGCTGGGGAACGTCTGGGTCTTGGTGTTATAGGACTGGACCGACTCGTTGTAGAACTGGCGGGCGTAGGCGATCTTGCCCTCGGTGCCCGACAACTCCTCCTGAAGGGCAAGGAAGTTCTGGTTGGCCTTCAGGTCGGGGTAGGACTCGGAGAGGGCGAACAGCGACTTGAGCGCGCCGGTGATCACGTTCTCGGCCTGGGCCTGGTTGGCCACACCCGTCGTGCTGATGGCCTGGTTGCGGGCCTGGATCACCCGCTCGAGCGTCTCCTTCTCGTGGGTGGCGTAGCCCTTCACGGTTTCCACGAGGTTCGGGATGAGGTCGTAGCGGCGCTGGAGTTGCACGTCGATCTGCGACCACGCGCTCTCGATCCGGTTTCGCAGCCGGATGAGCCCGTTGTACATGCCCAGGACCACCAGCCCGACGACAACGACAATCGCAACGATGACAAGGAGGACGATCACGGGAACGAGCCTAGAACTTGATCGCGTCCTTCCAGTGGTCGGCCACTGCCGGGTCGCCGGCGAGGTCGAGGGCGGACGCCGGTACACGGTTCCAGATGAACAGCAGAAGGTCGGAGGCGGTGCCCCGGACAGCGACGTCGGCCTTGCCGTGCTCCGGCGTCGCCACGAGCTTGCCGTGCTCGCGCCGCACCAGCCACTCGGAGTCGGCGTCGGTCGCGTGTAGGTGGATGGACCCACCGAGCTCGGCGTCGGCGCCGGCGAAGCTCAGGAACGACCGCAGCAGTTCGTCGATGCCGTCGACGGCGAGAGCCGTGTCGATCGGGGCCGTTGTACCTGCCGCCGCCTGTGCGTCCCACCGGTGCACGGCCGTCTCCTGCGCCATGCGCCGGTGGTAGAAGCCCGGTATCGGCGGCTCGATGCCGAACCAGTTCCAGATCGGGAAGTCCTCGGGCAGCGCCTCGAGCGCGTCGGCCAGCGCGCCCGATCGGTCGTCGAACGCGGCGATGGCCTCCTCGCCCTTGGGCATGGGCGGCAGCGTGTCGAAGTCCACCTTGGCCCGCTCCCGCACCACGGCCGCGCCCGACGTGTGGACGCGACCCACATGACGCACGAGCTTTTCGACGTCCCACCCGGGGCAGGTAGGAACGGGCGCGCCGACGCCCGCAGTTCGCGCCGCGCCGGCGAGCGCGGCGGCGTCTGCTCGGAGGGTCTGGAGATAGCTAACGTCGGATCCCATGCCCGGCATTGTTGCGTACGGCACGTACATCCCGTATTGGCGGCTCGAGCGCTCCCGCATCGCGCAGGCCCTCGGAACCGGCGCCGGCGCCGGCACCCGCGCCGTGGCGTCCTACGACGAGGACGCCACCTCGATGGGTGTCGAGGCCGCCCGCGCTGCACTGGCCGTCGCCGCCGGCCGTCCCGGCGACCACGCAATCAAAGAGGTCGTCTTCGTCACCACCGCGCCTCCCTACCTCGACAAGACCAACGCCACCGCGATCCACGCTGCGCTCGGTCTTGCCCAGAACGTCCCCGCCTTCGACGCCATCGGCTCGGTCCGGTCGGCCGCCGGCGCGACCAAGTTCGCGGGGGACGGCACGCTTCTCGTCCTTTCCGACATACGCACAGGCCTGCCCGGCAGCACGGATGAAGCCCAGGGCGGCGACGCCGCCGCCGCGTTCCTGTTCGGTGAGGGCGACGACGTGATCGCCGAGCGCATCGGCTTCGGTAGTTCGACGGCCGAGTTCCTCGACCGGTGGCGGGTGCCGGGCGACAACTATTCGCACCAGTGGGAGGAGCGCTTCGGCGAAGCGGCGTACGTGCCGCTGGCCGAAGCGGCGTTGGCCGATTCGTTGAAGTCGGCCGGAATCAGTCGCGAGGACGTCGACCACTTCCTGGCCGTCGGCCTCCATGCCCGTGCGGTCCGCGGCTTCAAGTCGGCTGTCGACCTCACGCCGTCGATCGGCAACAGCGGCGCCGCCGCCGCCGGGCTCGTGCTCTCCGACGTCCTCGACCGGGCCAAGCCCGGCGACCTCATCGCCCGGCTCATCATCAGCGACGGGGCCGACTGCTCGGTGTGGCGGGTCACCGACGCCATCACGTCGTATCGCCGCCACACCACGGTGGCCGATCAGATCGCCGTCGGTCGCGACGACCTCGACTACGCCAAGTTCCTCACGTGGCGCGGGTTCCTCGACCGTGAGCCGCCCCGCCGGCCCGATCCCGAGCGCCCGGCGGCGCCACCGTCGTTCCGGCGCGACGACTGGAAGTTCGGCTTCACGGCCAGTCGGTGCACGGCGTGCGAGACACGGCACCTGCCGCCGTCACGTGTATGCGTGAAGTGCAACGCGGTCGACGAGATGGTGCCCGAGCGGCTGGCCGACGTGAAAGCCACCATCGCCACGTTCACCGTCGATCGCCTCGCCTACTCGCTCAGCCCGCCGATCGTGGCCGCGGTGATCGACTTCGACGGCGGCGGGCGCTTCCGCTGCGAGTTGACCGACGTCGACCCGGCGACCGTCAAGATCGGCGACCGCGTCGAGATGACCTTCCGGCGGTTGTTCACGGCCGGCGGAGTGCACAATTACTTCTGGAAAGCCAAGCCCATCACCAAGCAGGGAGACAGCTGATGGCTAGTCACGGGATCTGCGACCGCGTCGCAATCGTCGGCATGGGCTGTACGCCCTTCGGCGAGCACTGGGACAAGGGCGTCGACGAGTTGCTCATCGACTCCACCACCGAGGCACTCGGCTCGGCCGGCGTGAAGCTGGCCGACGTCGACGCGTTCTGGCTGGGCACGATGGGGTCGGGCATCAGCGGACTCACGCTGTCGCGACCGCTGCGGATCGACTACAAGCCCGTGTCGCGGCTCGAGAACATGTGCGCCACCGGATCGGAGGCCTTCCGCAACGCGTGTTACGCGGTGGCGTCGGGCGCCTTCGACATGGTTGCCGCCGTCGGCGTCGAGAAGCTGAAGGACTCGGGGTTCTCGGGCCTTGTCGGCGCCTCACCGCCCAACGACGGCACCTCGGCGTCGATGAGCGCACCGGCGATGTTCAGCCTGCTCGCGCCGGCCTACGCCAACAAGTACGGCGTGGACGAAGCCGAGTTGAAGGACGTGCTCACCCGCATCGCGTGGAAGAACCACCACAACGGCGCGCTGAATCCGCGCGCCCAGTTCAAGAAGGAAGTGTCCAAAGAGGTCATCTGCAACTCGCCGCTCGTGGCCGGCGCGCTGGGGATCTTCGACTGCAGCGGGGTCAGTGACGGCAGTGCCGCCGCCGTGATCGTGCGGGCCGAGGATGCCCACCGCTACACCGACAACCCGATCTACGTGAAGGCCCTGTCCTTCGTTGCCGGCCCCGCCGCGGGACCCATCGACCCCGACTACGACTACACGACGTTCGTGGAAGTCGTGCGCTCGGCCGAGGACGCCTACAAGCAGGCCGGCATCCAGGACCCTCGGGCCGAGCTGGCCATGGCCGAGGTGCACGACTGCTTCACGCCCACCGAGCTTGTTCTCATGGAGGACCTGGGCTTCGCCGAGCGCGGTACGGCATGGAAGGAAGTGCTGGCCGGCACCTTTGATCTCGACGGCGATCTCCCGGTCAACCCCGACGGCGGCCTGAAGAGCTTCGGTCACCCGATCGGCGCGTCGGGGCTGCGCATGCTGTTCGAGGCGTGGACGCAACTCCGCGGCGAGGCGGGCGCGCGCCAGATCGACAACGGCAAGAAGCTGGCGCTCACCCACAACCTCGGCGGTGCGCCCGGAGAGTGCGTCAGCTTCGTCAGCGTGGTCGGGAGCGAACCGTCAGCCTGACCGCAACCGGAGCGCGCCTCGATCATCTGCTTGTCGCCGTCGCCGATCTCGACGGCGCGGCCGAGCGGTTTCTCACGCAGTACGGATTGGCGTCGATCGGCGGCGGCAGCCACGGGACCGTGGGTACCGCCAACCGGCTCATCCCGTTGGGCGAGCAGTACATCGAGTTGATCGCTCGCGTCGATCCGGCGAGCCGGCACCCCCTCGCCGAACTGGTCGCCGCGATGTCGGCTGCAGGCGATCGGCTCTTCGGCATCTCCGTCGCCGTCGACGACATCGACGCGGTCGCCGAGCGCATCGGGAGCGCGGTCGTGCCCATGACGCGAGCCAACCTTGACGGAACATCCGTGGCGTTTCGCGTCACCGGCATGGAGGGCTCGATCGGACCGAACCGCCTGCCGTTCTTCATCGAGTGGGGCGACGGCGCCGAGAACCGGCTCGGCCTCGAACGGCCCGCTCACCGCGTCGGCGTCCGCGGTTTGGCGTGGGTCGAGCTGGGTGGTGACCCCGATCAGGCGCGCCACTGGCTGGGCGGTGACGTGGCCGGCGTCCGACTTGTCGGCGGCGAGCCCGGCGTACGCGCCGCCGCTCTAGCCACCGACGCCGGCGAGGTCGTGGTCTCCTCGCCCTAAGAGTGCGGCTTGCCCGACTTCAAGTCGGTGGTGACGTTCGACTCGAACGGGAACGTGCCGCTGAAGGTGCCTTTGGTGTGCGACTCGGTGTGAACCGTGAGCCGTAGCGCGGGGGACCACCATTGCGTCTCGGTGTTCGTGGACTCCACCTGGCCGTGCGTCGTGATCGTGACCGTGGCCACCACGACGTCGATGTCGGCGCCGTCGAGCTTCGTCGTGCGATGACCGGTGATCGTGCCCTTGACGTCGACGCTCGTGGACCCGCAGTTCGCCTTTCCGGCGATGGGCTTACCGTCGGTGGCGGGCCACGGCGGTGCGGGAACGGCGGGGTCGAAGTGGCACTTGATCTCCAGTTGCTGCTGGCGCACGACGGTGTCGGTGATGAACGGGCCGTCTGACCGGTAGGCGACCGTCGTGTCGCTGGGTGGCTGCGCGGGGTCGACATAGCGGTGCAGGAGCTGGACCCCGTTGGGGCCGGCGGCGTCAACCTTGAGCGTGCCGTTGGCCGGTACCGCTCCCGTCGACGACGTGCCCGACTGGGCGTAGTCGTAGGTGCCCGGCGCCGCTGGCACCGGCACCTTGCCGGTGGACGCGCCGCTCGCGGTTGTGGCGCTGCGTCCCGCGGCGGTCGTGGCCGTCTTGCCCTTGGCCGTCGCCGTCGTGGTGGCCGTAGCCCCCCCGGACGCCGCGGTGGTCGCCGTGGTGTCGGCCGACACACTGCTGCTCGTCGAGCCGGCGCTCTTGGCCGACTTGACGTCCTTCTTGTCGCCGCCGCAGCCGGCGGCAAGGAGCGCGAGAACGGTCAACAACGGGATCAGTCGCTTCATGTCGGCGAAAGGATAACCACGGGGATGTGGCGGTCGGTCTTCTGCACGTATTTGTCGTAGCCCTTGTAGACCGCAGCCATACGTGGCCACAGCGACGCGCGTTCCTCGTCGGTCGCCGTGCGGGCCACCATGGGCCGTTCGTCGCCGCCCACCCGGATCGACACGTGCGGATCGTCCTGCAGGTTGCGGTACCACGCCGGATGGTGCGGCCGCCCCGCGTTGGACGCGACGACGACCAGATCGTCGCCGTGCGGTTGGTAGATCAGCGGCAACTGGCGGAGCTTGCCGGTCTTGCGCCCGGTGGTGGTGAGCAGGAGGATCGGCGCCTTCCCGATCCGCCCGACGAGCCGGCCGCCCAACACTCGGTACCAGAGCGCGTGGATCGTCGAGAAGAGTTTCTGCATCGACGAAGCTAGGCCAGCGCTTGGAGAACCGCGTCGTGCAGTGCACCATTGCTCGTGCACACGTTGCCGCCGTCGAGACGGGCGACACCGTCGAGGTCGCTGAACCGACCGCCCGCTTCCTCGACGATGACTTGGAGCGCGGCGACGTCCCACGGGCTCACGGCCGGCTCGATGCACACGTCGACCGATCCTTCGGCCACCAGCATGTGGCTCCAGAAATCGCCGAACCCGCGCGTGCGCCAGAACCGTCCGGCCAGGGCCATGAACTGGTCACCTTTGCCGTGCTCGTGCCACGAGGTGTACCCGTCGGACGTGAGGAATCCGTCCTCGACGGCGGCCACCTTGGACACGCGCATGGCCACGCCGTCGGCGAAGGCGCCGTCGCCCCGCGACCCCCACCACCGCCGAGGCATCGCCGGTGCCGACACCACGCCGACGACGATCTCGCCGAGGTGCTGCAGCGCGATGAGCGTCGCCCAGATCGGAACGCCGCGCAGGTAGTTGGCGGTGCCATCGATCGGGTCGATGATCCACCGCCAGTCGGCGTCGGCCTCGCCGGTGACGCCGCCCTCCTCGCCCAGGATGGCGTGGCCGGGGCGCTCGCCGGCCAGCACGTCGCGCAGCGCGGCCTCGACCGCGGTGTCCGCATCGGTTACGTACGTGGTGTCGGGCTTGGCGTCGACGACGAGGTCGGCGGCGCGAAACCGTTCGAGGCTGATGCCGTCGGCGATGTCGGCCATTTCGAGGGCCAGGTCGAGGTCGGGGTGGCTCACGCGACCGTCAAGTGACGGGAGCGAGAGCGC
>JACDEA010000460.1 GCA_013816725.1 Actinomycetota bacterium | reverse complement strand
TTCGGTTTCCTCCCACTCGCCGGCGGGCGTCGAGTCCCACGTGATCCCGCCGCCGGTCCCGAAGCGGATGCGCCCGCCCTCCAGCCAGAAGGTCCTGATACCGACGTTCAGCTCGCCCCGCTGACGATCGGCGTCGACCCACCCAATGGCGCCGCAGTACGGACCGCGCGGCGCAGGTTCGAGCTTGGCGATCACGTCGAGTGCGGCCAGCTTCGGTGCGCCGGTGACCGACCCGGGCGGGAACGTCGCGGCGATGACGTCGACCCAGGACACATCCGCCCGCAGCGTTCCCCGCACCGTCGACACCAGGTGGAAGAGGCCCGGATGGGGCTCGACGGCGCACAACGCGGGAACGGTGACCGATCCCCACTCGCACACCCGCCCGAGGTCGTTGCGGACGAGGTCGACGATCATCACGTTCTCGGCCCGGTCCTTGGCCAGGAACCCCTCGGGGGCCGCCGCCGTGCCCTTGATCGGGCGCGACTCGACGGCGGCACCGTCCCGACTCAGGAACAGCTCGGGCGACGCCGACGCGACGTGGACGCCGTGGCCGGGCAGCCGCACCACTGCGGAGTACGGAGCAGGGTTGCCCTCGGCCAGGGCGGCGCCCAGTGCGGCGATATCGGCATCGCCCGGCGCCGTCGCGCTGAGGACTCGGCACAGGTTCACCTGATACACGTCACCGGCGGCGATCAACTCGCGGACGGCGCGCACGCCGTCTTCGAACTCGGACCGGCTCATGCTCGACGACCACGTCGACGCAATCGGACCCCGCCACGGCGGCCCCGGCCACGGACGGGCCGGCCGCGCGTCGGCGAACCGGGCACACACGGCGTCGCCGGCGAAGGGGATCACCACGGCCCATAGGCCGGATGAGTCGAGCGCGGCCAGATCGCTGGTGACGTCGAGCAGCCCGGTGAGCAGGCTTCCCCCCACCACAGCCAACGGCGCCGGCTCGACCATGACGCGAGCCTACGATCGGCGCGTGCATTTCGACTTGGAGCCGGAGCAGGACGCGTTTCGCAAGGTCGTGCGCGACTTCGCCGAGAGCGAGATCGCACCGCACGCCGAAGCGTGGGACCGGGACCACACCTTTCCCGTCGACGCGGTCCTGGCCATGGGGGAGCTCGGGTTATTCGGGCTCCCGTTTCCCGAGGAGTACGGCGGTTCGAACGCCGACTTCACCACGCTCTGCCTCGCGATCGAAGAGCTGGCCCGGGTCGACAGCTCCATGGCGATCACGCTGTCGGCCGGGGTCGGTCTCGGCGCCAACCCGATCTTCCGTTTCGGGACCGAGGCGCAGCGCCAGCAGTGGCTCCCTGATCTGTGCGCCGGCCGGCGCCTCGGCGCCTTCGGGCTCACCGAGCCCGACGCGGGAAGCGACGCGGGGGCCACGCGCACCCGCGCCCAGCGAGACGGTGACGAGTGGGTGATCGACGGCGCCAAGGCGTTCATCACCAACTCGGGCACCGAGATCACGTCGCTCATCACCGTCACCGCTCGGACCAATTCCGGTATCTCCGCGATCGTGGTTCCCGCCGGCACGCCAGGTCTGACGGTTGAGCCGCCGTATCGAAAGATGGGGTGGCACGCGTCGGACACGCACGGCCTGCTCTTCGACGGTTGCCGGGTTCCGGCCGACAACCTGCTCGGCGACGAGGGCGCCGGCCTTCGTCAGTTCCTCGCCATCCTCGACGATGGGCGGGTCGCCATCGCCGCGCTCGCCGTCGGCCTGGCCCAGGCCTGCCTCGAGCACAGCGTCGCCTACGCCAAGGAGCGCCAGGCCTTCGGCGGCCCCATCGGGCGCAACCAGGCGGTGGCGTTCAAGTGCGCCGACCTCGAGGTGATGGTCGAGACCGCCCGCCTGCTCACGTACAAGGCGGCGTGGCTGAAGGACAACGGCCGGCCGTTCAAGCAGGCGGCGGCCCTGGCCAAGCTCCACGCCACCGAGGCTGCGGTGACCGCCACGCGTGAGGCCACGCAGATCTTCGGCGGGTATGGGTTCATCGACGAGACGCCCGTCAGCCGCTTCTATCGGGACGCCAAGATTCTGGAGATCGGTGAAGGCACGAGCGAGATCCAGCGACTGGTGATCGCCCGCGGCCTCGATCTGCCGGTCTGACAGTAAATTCCCCACCCGTGGCCACCACCTCCAGCGACGGCGCATCGCCGCGCCTCTGGCCACGCCGGGTTCTCATCGCCGCCAACGTCTTCGTCGCGCTCTGCGTGTTGGCCACCGCCGCCGGGTACGGCTACATCCGGTTGAAGTACGGGCAGATCG
>JACDEA010000459.1 GCA_013816725.1 Actinomycetota bacterium | reverse complement strand
GTGGTCGAGGCCGGGGAGGTGCTGGCGCTGGGAGCCGATGTGATTCACGCGGTGGCGAACCCGCTGGCGCATGAGGCGAGTAGCGGGCTGCATGTCTACGGCGGCGACCTTCTCAACGCGGCGCGCAGTATGTGGACAGAGCCCGGCTGGAGCGAAGCGACTTATGACGCCAAGCGAGCGACGGGGACCACCTTCAAGGGGTGACGACCAAGAGATCTGCGCAGCCTGCCGAGCGCGAGTGCCGGGCATCCTGCCCGGTAAGGGACACCGTGCCTAGTGTCCCAAGTCGTTAATTCGCTGACAATATGCGGCGAGGCTGTCGAGGATCTCGTCGGCGGTCTTGTGCCAGACGAAGGGTTTGGGGTCGTCGTTCCAGTTGGCGGCCCATGTGCGGATCGAGGCGACGAGTTCGCGCACGGATCGATGGGTGCCGCGTCGCAACGATTTGGTTGTGAGTTCGGCGAACCATCGTTCAACGAGGTTCATCCACGACGAGTAGGTCGGGGTGAAGTGGAACGTGAAGCGCGGGTGGGCGATGAGCCAGCGCTGCACCGCCGGTGTCTTATGCGTCGACACGTTGTCGAGCACAACGTGCACGCCGAGGTGATCGGGCACCTCGGCGTCGATGAGCTTCAAGAAGCGTATGAACTCGACGGCCCGGTGCCGGGCCGTCATGGATGTGATCACGTGTCCCGACGCGACGTTGAGCGCGGCGTAGAGGTTGGTGGTCCCGTTGCGTTTGTAGTCATGCGTGCGCCGCTCGGCCACGCCCGGCAGCAACGGCAGGATCGGTGCGGTGCGATCGAGGGCTTGGACCTGGGTCTTCTCGTCCACGCACATCACGACCGCGGCGTCGGGCGGGTTCACATACAACGCCACGACGTCGCGGACTTTGTCGATGAACTGCGGGTCCGGAGACAACTTGAAGTCCTCGGTCAAATGCGGCTTGAGAGCGAAGGCCCGCCAGATCCGGCTCACGGCGGACTGGCTCATGCCCGTCGCCGCCGCCATCGAATACGTCGACCAATGCGTCGCATTCGCGGGCTGTTCTTCCAACGTCTTGACGAGCACCAGCTCAACATCGGCGTCGGTGACCGTGCGAGGCTTACCCGGCCGCGGCTCATCATGGAGCCCATCGAGGCGGTGCTCGGCGAAACGGTTCCGCCACTTGCCCACCGTCGTCGCATGACACCCCAGTCGCGCCGCAATCTCCTGGTTCGTCGCGCCGTCAGCGGCGGCCAACACGATCCGGCATCGCAACGCCAAAGCCTGCGCCGACTTCGGCCGCCGCGCCCAACGCGCCAACACCTCGTGCTCGACATCGGTCAGCACAATCTGCGCCGTCGGTCGTCCCAATCGAGCCATCGCTGTCTCCCATCGTCGTTGTTCACGACAGGAGTTCGCGACCTAAACCCATTATTCCTGCGAACTATTGACTTGGGACACTAGGGGCCCGGCGCGGTGAACGTGTTCGCGCGGCACCACCGCGCACCAACACGACGACGGGCAGCAGGGCTGATGCTCGCCGCGGTGATCGCCCTGCTCGGTACCGCGTGCAACCCAACCTCGTCGGTCGCGTCCTGCCAGCCCGAACACGTCGACAACGGACCGGACGGCTACGTCACCATGCAACAGGGATCCGCCGGCACGTATGTCCAGTGGGGGATGCAGCCCAAGGATTCGCAATTCGCCACCTATGGACACTGGGTTGTCGACGTGTACACCGACCTCGAGCTGTATGACCACAAGGACCAGACGTACGTTCCCCACGGCAGCATCGAGAACTACAGCGGTCGAGGTGTCAAACCCGGAAAGCTGCTCGAGATCAAGGGGACCGTCACGGCGTTAGGGGCCGCAGCGAAGATCTACGGCGTCTGCAAGATGGCTTGAGGGCTCGTGTAGGCCAAGGCGTGGTTAGCTCGTAGTGGTGAGAACGGACGTGGACTCGACGTGGGTTGGCGACTTCGGTCGTTCGCTGGTCGAGCAAGTCGCACCGTGGATCCCTCCGGACATCCGTACCCGACTCGACGACGACGGACCGGTGACATTCGCGTTGGAGGCCGACCCGCCAGGTCGTGCCGTCTTCGACTTCACCGCCTTCACGCCGGCTCTCGAGTCTGGGTACGCCGGTTACCTCGTGACCACCGCCCTGGCGTTTCTGAACTTCCTACAAGACTTCATCGTGTTGCACACCGCGAGCGCCTGGCCGCCGCCGGCGCCAGGTACGGACCTGGAGTTGCCCATGTTGGAGCTACACGATGACATCGTTGTCGGTGGGTAC